>DAOPKR010000054.1:0-27591 GCA_035391305.1 Draconibacterium sp. | reverse complement strand
ACGAAGCCCGCCGCGACCGCAAACTCCTGCTCAACCGAAAAGAACTTACCAAACTTGAAAAAAAAGTTAAGGAATCGGGTTTAACAATTGTTTGTGTTAAACTCTTCATCAACGACCGCGGCCTGGCAAAACTTGAAATTGCCCTTGCCCGTGGCAAAAAAACCTACGACAAACGCGAAACTTTGAAACTGAAAGACTCAAAACGCGACATGGACCGGGCGATGAGGAATTAAAATATTGGAGTTCAGGGTGTAGAGCTCAAAAAGGTTTAAAGTTTCCGAGTTCAGATTTCAGTGTTAAAAGCACGGATTTGATTTCATCTTTTATTAAACAGTCGAAAATCGGATGTAATCCTTAAAAGGTTCAAATTTCATCAATCAATCAATCATTCATTCCCGCATTTCCTACACCACATCCATATTCTCCGCCTCAATAATCTTCTCCCCTTTATAGCGGAGCAGCAAATTCGCAACCGCCATTGTATCTTTTTCGCAGTATTTTACAATCCGGTTTAAATTGTTGTCTTCCCAGTAAACACGGGCAACCTGGCTGCCATCGATATCGTCTTTTGGGGTAGGGATGTTAAAAAGCTCGCACAATAACGAAAGTGAAGTGTAATGTTTGTAATCGCCAAATTTCCAGAGTTGCAGCGTGTCGAGCAACTGGTCTTTTATTTCCCAGGGTTTTGTACCGGCTATGTCAAGTATTTTTGGCAGGCTCAACCCGTGCACAATTGCGCGTCGGGCAATGTACGGAAAATCAAATTCCTGGCCGTTGTGTGCGCAGAGTTTGCTTTTACCGGCTTTCATAAATTTTTGCAGCGCCTGAAAAAAGTTGTTGATCAGTATTTTTTCGTTTTCATCATAAAACGACTTCACACGGTAAAATCTCTCACCTTCTTTTGTTGTAACATATCCCATCGAAATACAGATAATCCGGCCAAACTCGGCATAAATTCCGGCACGGTTGTACAAATCTTCGGCAGTTTCACCTTCATTTAACTGCGTCTTCATTTTGTGTTCCCACAACTTTTGCCATGTTTCTGAAAGTTTCCCAAATTCAGGTGCAAGTGGTGCAGTTTCAATGTCGATAAAAAGTACTTCTTCAATGTTTAAATCGTTCAGCATAATGTAGTTATTTAAGGATTTGGTTAATGTGGTTGGTAAGAATTTGAATGGCGACCTGGTTTTTTCCACCCTGCGGGATAATAATGTCGGCAAAGCGTTTGGTGGGTTCAATAAATTGCAAATGGCTGGGCCTGACTGTTTTTTCGTAACGATCCAAAACTTCGTTTACATTTCTCCCGCGCTCCTGCATATCGCGGTGGATTACCCTTGACAGGCGAAGATCGGAATCACAATCAACAAAAACTTTAATGTCCATTAAGTCGCGTAATTTCGAATTTGTCAAACATAAAATTCCTTCAATTATCAGCACTTCGCGTGGTTTAATCAGCTTTGTTTCGTTTTCGCGGGTGCAGGTAATAAATGAATAAACAGGTTCATGTATTGAAATTCCCTTTTTGAGTTTTTTTACGTCTTCAATCATCAAATCAAACTCAATGGCATCCGGGTGGTCGTAGTTCTTTTTTCTTCGTTCTTCAAGGCTTAACTCTTTGTTGTCGAAGTAATAAGAGTCGTGCGAAAGTACATTTACTTCACCCTTTGGAAACTGTTGCTGAATTTTTCGTACCACAGTTGTTTTTCCCGATCCGGTTCCTCCGGCAACGCCAATTACAAGCATAATCTGTCAATTAAAAGGTTATTATTTCAGGTTTTTCAGATTGAAATTGGAATTTACAATTCAGAAAAATTACTTTTGCAGAGGTAAAAATACAAGATAAACATTATAAAAACCGGGTTTCAATGATAAATCATGTTGTGCTTTTTAAATTGAAAGATTATCCGATTGAACAAAAACCAGCGATAATTGCTGAAATGAAATCGCTTTTGGAAGGGCTGAACGGTAAAATCGGCGAATTAAAATTTATTGAAGTTGGTGAAAATTACGAGTTGGAAACAAAAAGTTTCGATGTTGCCTTGATTACCCATTTTAATTCAATTGAGGATTTGGACAAATACCGCGTTCATCCCGAACACAAAAAAGTAATCGCACGTTTTGCCGAATTTAATCTTGACCGTGCTGCTGTGGACTTTGAGTTTTGAAGTAAAGTGCAAGAATGCTTGAATGCGAGAATTTGAGAATGCAGGTACATTTTTGGAAAATTGGAAACCGCTGGAATTTATACAGCATCCAGTAACAAATAATAAATAATCAATCAACAATAATAATTCATGAGCAGTTTATATCCATTAAAATTCACTCCCATTTGTCTTGAAAAAATATGGGGCGGAAACCGCCTGAAAACCCTTTTAAATAAAAAATATGATGCGAAAAACTGTGGCGAAAGCTGGGAGGTATCGGGCGTTGAAGGAAATATTTCAGTTGTTGCAAATGGATTTCTGAAAGGAAATAATTTGGCAGAACTTGTTGAAATATACATGGGCGATTTGGTTGGCGAAAAGGTTTATGAAAAATTTGGCAACGAATTTCCGCTTCTCATTAAATTTATCGATCCTCAGGATGATCTTTCAATTCAGGTTCATCCCAACGACGAGCTATCGAAAGAACGCCACAATGCTTTTGGCAAAACAGAAATGTGGTATGTTGTTGATGTTGCGGAAGGAGCATTGATAAATTCGGGTTTCAACCAACCGGTTGACAGGGAAAAATATATTGAATACCTTGAAAATGGCAATTTGGCTGAGCTGTTAAAATACGATGAGGTAAAAGTTGGAGATGTGTTTTTTATTCCTGCGGGGCGTGTTCATGCAATTGGCAAAGGTTCAATGGTTACTGAAATTCAGCAAACTTCGGATGTTACCTATCGCATTTTCGATTATAACAGAACTGACGAAAAAGGAAATTTGCGGGAACTGCACAATGATCTGGCATTGGATGCCATCGATTTTTCTTATCTCGATGATTACAAAACAAAATACACCCCGGTTATAAACAGATCAACCGAAATTGTTAGCTGTAAATATTTTACAACAAACATTCTGGAGTTCGATAAAACCATCGAAAAAGACTATTTTCAAATCGATTCGTTTGTAATTTATATTACGCTCGAAGGAAATTTTGAAATTGAAACCGAATCAGGGACAGAAAAAGTTGACAAAGGAGAAACGGTTTTAATACCTGCAAATATTGATATTTTGAAAATCAAACCAGTCAGCAAAAAAGTAAAACTACTTGAAGTTTATATTCAGTAAATAAATTAGCTGTTTTATATTTTTAATTTAAAGCGTTCAAATAAAACAATTTGCCTTCATGGAAATCAAAGAAGCCCGTTTTGTAATGAGCAATACCGACGTGAAAAAGTGCCCGGCGCCCAACAAGCCCGAATACGCTTTTATTGGCCGGTCGAATGTGGGCAAATCATCGTTGATAAACAGGCTGACAAACAAAAAGTCGTTGGCAAAAATATCCGGAAAACCAGGGAAAACCAGATTAATAAATCATTATATAATTAATGACGAGTGGTATTTGGTTGATTTGCCTGGTTATGGTTACGCCGAAGTCCCCAAAAAAGAACGCCTGAAATGGGAACAATTTATTAAGCGATATATTTTGCAACGCGAAAATCTGTATTGCCTGTTTGTTTTGGTCGATTCAAGGCACGAACCGCAAAAACCTGATCTCGATTTTATGGAATGGCTTGGAATCAGCGAGGTTCCGTTTTCAATTATTTTTACAAAAACCGATAAATTAAAACCCGAAGAACTCAAAACTAACCTGAAAAAATACGAAGACAAAATGTTTGAAACATGGGAAACAATGCCCGGATATTTTGTTTCATCAGCCGAAACCGGTGAAGGAACTGAGGAAATACTCGGGTATATTGAACAGATAAATAAAGGATAGTAAAAATCAACTGGCAAAATAACAGGAGGAAAAAAAAGCGTTAGAACAATTTGAAAACGAAAGTTGTTAACTTTGTCACGACTTAATCTGAAAAAAATCATCAAAAAATGGCCAAGAATCATAAGTCAATAAAAATTTTCGGTTGCAGGGCTAGCCAATATTTAGCTGAAAAAATTTGCGATAGTTTGGATGTTGATCTCGGAAAATCATCCTGCCCGGTATTTGCTGATGGCGAGTTTGAGCCATGTTATGAAGAAACCATTCGTGGTTCGCATGTTTTTATTGTCCAGTCAACACCACCTCCTGCCGATAATTTGCTTGAACTTTTATTAATGATTGACGCGGCAAAACGTGCAAGTGCATACAAAGTAATAGCTGTTATACCATATTTTGGTTACGCCCGTCAGGACAGGAAGGACAAACCACGCGTTTCGATAGGTGCAAAACTTGTTGCCGATTTGTTGTCAGCCGCCGGTGTTGACAGGATAATTACAATGGACTTGCATGCTGATCAGATACAGGGTTTTTTCGATGTACCGGTTGATCATTTATATGCTTCGGCACTTTTCGTTCCTTATATCGAAAAAATGGGACTCGAAAATATTGTTGTTGCTTCTCCTGATGTTGGCGGTACAAAACGGGCCAATACTTACGCTAAAATGTTGGAAACAGATATGGTAATTTGCCATAAAACCCGCTCGAAAGCAAACGAAGTGGGAAGCATGACTGTTATTGGTGACGTGGTAGGTAAAGATGTAATTATTGTTGATGACATGATTGATACTGCCGGAACAATTTCAAAAGCTGCCAATCTGATGAAAAATGTGGGGGCGAGAAGTGTCAGGGCATTTGCTGCTCACGGTGTACTTTCGGGGCCGGCTGTTGAACGAATTGAAAAATCGCAGCTTGAAGCTGTTTATTTTACCGATTCCATACAAAACAACAAACCACACAGCGATAAAATAAAATATATATCAGTAGCCGAAGCTTTTGGACAGGCAATTGGCAGGGTGTATAAAAATCAATCAATCAGTTCGCTTTATTACAAGTAATTTATATATTTGCACCGCTTTTTCCACAGGCAAGCGCATTGTTACTTATGCATGCTGTTTGTCCCGATATTTCGGGAAGGACTGAGTACCATAATAGTTAACGTAAAAAATTAAAAATGAAAACATTAGTAGTAAAAGGGCAAAAAAGAGAAGCTCTTGGTAAAAAAGTTGCCAAATCACTTCGTTCACAGGAATTGGTTCCTGCAGTTTTATATGGCGCCGGCGAACCGGTACATTTTTCTGTGCCATTTAGCGAAATGCGCCAGGTTGTTTATTCTCCCGGTGTATTTTTAATTGATCTGGATATTGACGGAACTGTGTATCATGCGATGATGCAGGATATTCAGTGGCACGCTGTTGAAGAACAAATTTTGCACATTGACTTCCTCAAAATCGAAGACAATAAAAAAATTAAAATCGATATTCCAGTAAAAGTTAAAGGTTTGGCTAGGGGTATCAAAGCCGGGGGTAAATTGAAAACAAATTTGCGTCGTTTGAAAGTAAAAGCGTTGGCAAAAGACTTACCTGATAGTATCGAAATTGATGTTACAAAACTGGCAATCGGCCAGAGTATCAAAGTTGCTGATTTGTCGTTGAAAGATATCGAAATCCTTGATAAGAAAACAAATGTTGTTGTAGCCGTTACAATTACAAGAGCAGCAAGATCAGCCGCAGGAATGGCAGTTGAAGAGGAAGATGTGGAAGAAGAAACTGCAGCTGAAGAAACAGCAAACGAATAAAAACTAAAATTAAATTCTGTGAAATATCTGATTGCCGGTCTCGGTAATATAGGGGCAGAATATAAAAATACACGCCATAATATTGGCTTTCAAATATTGGATGCTCTTGCGGGGGCGTCCAATATTAGTTTTAACGACAAGCGTTATGGTTTTGTGGCCGAGTACAAATTTAAAGCCCGTACTTTTATTTTATTGAAACCAACCACCTACATGAATTTAAGTGGCAGGGCTGTTGCATACTGGCTTCAAAAAGAAAACATTGAATTATCGAACCTGCTTGTTTTGGTTGATGATCTGGCTTTACCTTTCGGAACAATTCGTGTTCGTGCCAAAGGAGGTGCAGGTGGCCACAATGGTTTGGAAAATATAAACCAGGTTCTGGGTCGTAATGATTATGCAAGGTTAAGGTTCGGAATTGGCGACAATTTCCATAAAGGTTTTCAGGTTGACTATGTTTTAGGTGAATGGGATAGGGAAGAAGTTAAAGAACTTCCCGGTAAAATAGATACCTGTATTGAAATCATTAATAGTTTTGGAACCATCGGAACCGAACGTACAATGAATTTTTATAACAAAAAATAGTACAATGGCTGAGGATGTGCGCGTTGATAAATGGTTGTGGGCAGTCAGGATTTATAAAACCCGAAGCCAGGCTTCAGAAGCGTGCCGGAAAGGTCATGTTTCCATAGGGAATTTACCTGTAAAACCTTCACGGGCTGTGCATCCTGGCGAAGTTGTAAAAGTCAGAAAATCGCCTGTAACCCGAAGTTTTAAAATTCTTGATTTGGCTGAAAAACGAATGTCGGCTAAATTAACCGCCGATTTTTTTGAAGATGTTACACCTCCTGAAGAACTCGAAATTCAGGAAATGCAGAAAAATATGCACTGGATTACGCGCGAGCGGGGAACAGGCCGCCCAACTAAAAAAGAGCGTCGTGAATTGGATGATTTCTTTGATATATAGTTAGTCTGGCGTTCAAAGTTTCGGGTTCAAAGTTTTTGATTCCGGACTTTAAATCGGCTCATCTTCACATGAACTAAAGATACTCTGAACTTTTAACTTTAAACTTTCATATGCTTACAGCACAACAAAAACGAAAAGAAAACATAGTTGAATATATCCTCTATTTATATCAGATCGAGGATTTAATCAGAGCTTTTCAGTTCAACATTTCTGCAATAGAAGCCAACCTGATTTCGCAATATCAGACTGAAGAGAAAATAAAAAAGGAAATAACAGAATGGTATAAAAACCTGGTTGTTATGATGGAGAAGGAAAGAATTCAGGAAAAAGGTCATTTACAGTTTTTAACAAACCTGATTAATGATATAAATGAACTCCATTTGAAACTTATGGAATCGGGAGTTGACAGCGTATATGTCAGCGAATTTCAATCCATTTCGGGATTGATAACTGAACTGAGCATGAAAGGTAATTCAGCAAAAAACGATGTTCAAACCAGTTTGGATGCGGTTTACGGTTTTCTTCTTTTAAAAATGCAAAAAAAGGAAATCACCGAAGAAACTACCGAAGCCATAAAAAGATTAAGTAGCTGGCTGGCAACTCTTTCTGGATTGTTCAAAGATTTTGAATCGGGCGATTTGGATTTTGAATAGCACCCCGAAATTCGCTTAAATATCACCAAAGATTTTAACCCCAAAGTAAATTGATAATAAAAGAAAGAAAACATTCAGCAGGGAGTAAATAATAATTCTTAGTAATTTCAGATACTTGTCTTTCGGTTTCATTTCTTTTTTTCAAAAATAAAAACATTAATTATTGTTGAAAATTATTGCTGTTGAAGATTTTCAGAAAGCGAAGTTAGTATTTTATAAATGCGATTATTTGCGCGAAACCTGAAATTAAAAAATAATTTTGTCATATCTTTTTGGCTAAACATTTTTTAAACTTTTACGAATCCGGAATTCTGCAACTTTCTCTTTTCCCAAACCAATGATAACGGTTTTTTGCCACCCAATTATAAATTTTGTCACGGATCTGCCGTGGTATAATTTTCACAGAACTTGCCAGTTTCCATGGAAAATTAAGCATTCCGGCAATTTCAACAGCCGCATCCGATTTAAAATAAACCCTGTTTGATTTGATCAGCAAAACAGAATCAATATCAGCCGGAATCTGATATTTGGAGATAAACTTTTTTCCTGCATCCGATTGTAGCGGTATAAAACTGAACTGCTTTTCCTTGTCGTATTTCAGTAAGAAGTTAACTGTACCGTTGCATAAATTGCAAAAGCCATCAAATAAAATTACAGCTTGTTCTGCTTCCATAATGTTTATAACAAATATAAACAGGAAGTTGCCGGAATATAATTGTTATTTGTTGGTTTTAAAATCAGTGACTAACCCTTCAGTAAGCCAGTTTGCAACTGCCTGCCTGTTGTCGGCTATTATTAGTCGTTTTATGTCGCGCTGGTGATTTATATTGGCAAGTTCAATATACACTCCGGCAGGATAAGTGTTTTTCAAAACATACAAATTTCTCGACGAAACAGTTCCCTGGTAACCGCGCCCCGGTTGATGCTGGTTGTATTTGTTATGGAACGTTCTTTGGAGAATGGTAGCTGCCTTTTTACCTGTATTGCTTTGGCTGTCGTGGTAAAAGAAGATATCAATATTTTCGCCTTTACTGCGCGAATCAACGTGAATAATTATTACCCTTTGAAAAGCATTTTTGTTTTGTTTATACAATTTATTGGTGGCGTCAACACGCTGGTGAAGCCTTTTTACCTGGTTTAGCGGGATTTGCTGGTTGGGATAACATACTTCATCTTTGTCGGCCATCAAAAAACTTTCATCGCGAATTCCGTCGTTTTTGTCAAGCGTAATCATATAAACTGTTGCCCCCTTCTCAATCAGGTTTCGCGCCATTCTCAGGGTAACGTCATACGCATATTCATCTTCGCAAACCTGGTGACCTTCATATTTCCCGACTGCTCCGGGGTCGGGTCCGCCATGACCGGAAACAAGGTAATAAATTGCCCCTTTTAGTTCGTCGCTTTTAATCTCAACATCAGCATATTTCGAACCGAACATATCAAAATGTTTGATTTGGGCAGATATTTTTGCAGGTGCGGCAGGTTCAGGAGAATCAGTTGCAGCAGCAATTGTTTCAATAGCAGAACTGCCGGTGTCGGGAAGTTTGTATTTTACGCCGGCAAATAATGAATTGTCTTTTCCTAACCTTGTTTTATTGAGTTCAATAAATGAATCGGTATATTTTGCCGGATCAATACCGTTTCGTTTTAGAAGTTTGTAAATCCCATCGCCTTTAATTGCGATTACCTCCTTGCTTTGCGCTTTCAGGCACTGTGGCGACACAACAAAAGCCAAAAAAAATATTAAAACAAAACGAGTAACTATTTTTATATGTATGTTTGAACCGCGCATAATCAAAACAAATTCTTTTTGTAAAAATGCAAATCGTGGCTAAAATAGATGTAAAATATTTAATACTTTAATCGTAATGGTTCGATCTTTCAGCTATACGTTGTTGATAACTTGGATTTTACTCTCAGTTTCATGCAAAACTAACTTTACAGCAACTAAAACTGACGCACAAAATATTTCAGTATCAGAAAACACCCTACCCGTTGATAGTCAGCTGGTAGAACAGTATCTCCCAAAAAAGAAAATACTTGAAAAAGATATGAGCAGGGTTATTTCCATGTCAGATATTGAGCTGGTAAAACAAAAGCCCGAAAGTGGGTTAACAAACCTGTTGGCAGATTTACTTTTAAACGAAGGGAAAAAATTTTCCAGGGAAAGCAATTTGCAAATCAATCCTGAAATTTCATATTTTAACTATGGAGGAATAAGAACTTCGCTGCCAAAAGGAGAAATCACTGTTGGTAAAATTTTCGAGTTAATGCCTTTTGAAAACGAAATGGTTTTTATTCAGTTAACAGGAGCACAACTCCAGCAATTTTATAACCAGGTTGCTGATTTTGGAGGCGAAAGTGTTGGTGGGGTGAGGTTTGTAATTTCAAACGGAAAAGCAAAAGATATTTTTATAAATGGCGAATTGCTCAATACTGAAAAAAAATACTGGTTGGTAACCAATGATTATTCGGCCAATGGCGGAGATGATCTGGAGGTTTTTACCCACAGGCTTGAGTTTATTGGCAGCAACAAAAAAATACGCGATATTATTATTTCGAACTTCGAAGAGCGTCAAAAAAACGGGGAAGTTATTTCTGAAATTTTAGATGGGAGGATTAAAAATGAATAGGAGAAGATTTATCAGAAATGGAATGGTGGGAATTGCCGGATTGGGATTTGCTACCACTCCTTTAAATATTCTGGCTAATGACGATTTTGTAAATATTTCGATTTTACACACAAATGATTTGCATTGCCATATCGAACCATTCGGTGCGGACAATCAGAAATTTGCCGGGAAAGGTGGATTGGCGCGTATTTCGGCTTTGGTTAAAAAAGTAAAGGCCGAAAACAGCGACACCCTTCTTTTTGATGCCGGTGACATGTTTCAGGGAACGCCATATTACAACTATTTTAAGGGAGAATTGATATTGCAACTGATGAGCGCTGTTGGATATGACGCCGGAACAATAGGAAACCACGAGTTTGATGACGGCCTGGGAGGAATTCTTGATTCGTTGCCGGCAGCAAAATTCCCAATCATTAATTCGAACTATGATTTCTCAAACACAATTCTTGCCGGTAAATTTCCACGCTGGAAAATTTTTAAAAAGTCGGGAATAAAAGTTGGTGTTTATGGTTTAGGTGTTGAATTAACAGGTTTGGTGGGCGACAAAAATTTTGGCGAAACAGTTTATATCGACCCAATAAAAACTGCTGTTGAAATGGAAACATTCCTGAAAAATGAAAAGAAATGCGATTTGGTAATTTGTTTGTCCCACCTCGGTTTTCAATATCGCGAAAATAAAGTTAGTGACATTGTTTTGGCCAACGAAACTTCGGTAACAGACCTGATAATTGGAGGCCACACACACACTTTTTTGGAAGAACCGCTGGTTAAGAAAAATAAGGCAGGAAAACAGGTAATCGTTAATCAGGCCTCGTGGGGGGGAATGGTTTTGGGTAAAATTGATTTCACTTTTGAACGTTCGGGAAACAAAAAGCAGTTAGCTGTCACCAATAATATTATTATTGAAAATGAAGCGTAGTTTACGTATTTTACTTTCCATTTTGTCAGGTGTCCTGCTCAGTTTGGCGTGGCTTGGTTTTCCCGGCCTGATTCTTTTTGTAGCTTTTATACCACTTTTATTCCTCGATTATTTTTTTGTACAACACAAAACTGAATACCGCAGTGTGTCAATTTGGGGATACGCATTTCTCTCATTTTTTATCTGGAATATTGCAACTACCTGGTGGATAATGCATGCAACGCTGGCAGGTGCGGTAATGGCAATAGTAACCAATTCCTTTTTAATGTCTCTCACTTTTTGGTTGGCACACATTGCAAGGCGCAATTTCAAGTCAAGTTTAGGTTATATTGCCCTTGTTGTTTTTTGGATTTCTTTTGAATATTTCCATTTTCACTGGGATATCGAATGGCCATGGTTAACCCTTGGCAATGGGTTTGCAAACAATATCAAAATAATCCAGTGGTATGAATTCACAGGTTATTTGGGAGGGTCGCTATGGGTTCTGGTTATAAATATTGTGCTTTTTCAGATACTTCGGAATTTGTTGGAAAAAAAGCCGGTCACTAAATCAGTTTATCCCGTTTCTGTTTTTATAATCCTACTCGTTTTGCCGGTCAGTTTTTCAGTTAAAAGATATAACTCGTATGTTGAAAAAGAAAATCCCAAAAACATAGTTGTTGTGCAGCCTAATATTGATCCCTATTCCGAAAAATATGATGCAGAAGCAGAAAATGAAAAACTTCGGAAATTTCTGAATCTGGCAGGTTCAAAAGCCGATAGCAAAACCGATTTCATAATTGGCCCTGAAACATTGTTTGAAAACCCGGGCTTTTGGAAAGAGAACGATTTGGAAAATAATTCCCAACTAAATCAATTGTCAGGTTTTCTTGAAAGATATCCTAATGCGGAAATGGTTTTTGGTGTTTCATCCTATAAAATTTACCCCGATAAAAATAGCGCCCCATCAACTGCCCGAACCAATAAGCAAATGACGTATGATATGTTTAATACAGCAATATTTCTGGGAAATACCGGGCAAACGCAAATTTATCACAAATCAATGCTCGTAGTTGGTGTCGAAAAAATGCCTTTTGCAAAGTACCTTGGTTTTCTGGGCGATTTTGTCATCAATATTGGTGGAACAACAAACAGTTTAGGCAGTCAGGACGAACCGTCAAATTTTATTTCAAAAGATAAAATCCGGGTTGCACCTGTTATTTGTTATGAATCGGTTTTTGGTGAGTTTGTTACAAAATATGTTCAAAAAGGTGCCGAATTGATTTTTATTATTACAAATGATGGTTGGTGGAAAAACACGCCAGGTTATCATCAGCATTTGTCGTTTGCAAGATTACGGGCAATTGAGACCCGCCGCAGTATTGCCCGCTGTGCCAACACCGGAATATCCTGTTTTATAAACCAGCGCGGAGATATATCTCAATCTACTGAATGGTGGGTTCCTGCTGCAATTAATGGAACAATTAACGCTAATGATAAAATGACGTTTTATGTCAGATTTGGAGATTATATTGCCCGCATTTCTTTATTTATAGGTGTTTTATTGATTTTGAGGCTTATTGTTATTTGGCTTTCAAGAAAAAACAGTCTGTAATAATTGGATATCATTTTCTGTTCATATTTGAGATTGCCTCTTCCTGTTATAAATAAAAAAATATTTTTAAACAATAAAGGCATGCATTCTTTTAAAAAATGCTAAAAGGATTTAGCTTGATAAGGCTTTAACTAATTGGATTACAGTGGAATTAACGTATTATAATAATATTAACAAATTGAGCATCAAAAAGCTGGTCTTTTCTCTGAGACGGTTAAAATATAATGTAAATTGTCTTAATTTATTGAAGTATTTATCATATTTTTGTCAGAACTTGTATTGCAACTATTAAATCTCTATAATTGATAATGCTAACAATAAAAAACCTAAAATATTTTGAAAACTTTCGTTCGAATTCTATGGAATTTAATTTGAATGTGAGGTCTGAATGAATGATATTTAACTAACAAATTAATCAGAATAATAAATATTAAACTAATGCCTATGAATTAAAAACATCTCTCTTATTTTGAACGGATAAATGAAATTATTCCCGTTCATTTTTTTATCCAAAGAATTATTTAAAACTTTAATTAAACTAAAACAGAATTATGAAAAAAAAATTTATCATGATTTTTCGACAAAAGAAAAGTGTTGGATTCCCTGTACTTGGCAGACAACTCTTAATTCTTTTTATGCTGTTTGCATTCGTCAATATCTCAGCGGCCAAAAACTATCCGCTTATTGATAATGACAACAACAGCACTGGCGCCGAAACTGCCGATCAGCAAAGTGTTTCAGGAACAGTTACTGATACGAAAGGCGAAGCAATCCCCGGTGTGGCAATCAGAGAAAAAGGCACTACAAATGGAACAGTTACTGATGTGAATGGAAACTTCTCATTGTCGTTACAGGGAAGTACTCCGGTATTGGTATTTTCTTTTGTAGGTATGGTTTCGCAGGAGATTACCGTAGGTGGACAAACACAATTCAAGATTACCATGGAAGCCGATTTTATTGGCATTGAGGAAGTTGTAGCAGTGGGTTATGGTACTATGAAAAAAAGTGACGTTACCGGTTCAGTATCAAGTGTAACACCTGAAAAACTGGTTGACAGACCAGTTGTTAACGTTGGACAAGCGCTGCAGAACAAAGTTGCAGGTGTTCAGGTTATCAGGCAAGCAGCTGGTGATCCGGGCGGTAGGCCTCAAATTCGAATCAGGGGTACAAACTCAATTAATACCAGTGCTGATCCATTGTTTGTGGTAGATGGAATTGTTGGCGTTATCAATGCCTTGCAAAATCTCAATCCTTCAGACATTGCAAGTATGGATATTTTAAAAGATGCATCAGCTACTGCTATCTACGGTACACGTGGTGCAAACGGTGTTATTATTATAACAACCAAGCGTGGTGCTGCAGGCGATATAAGAGTTAACTATGATGGTTCAGCTTCACTTGGTTTTAAAACAAGAAGAAACGATGCCGTAAACGCCGACCAGTTTATGTACCTGTATGAACAGGCATTTACCAATACACCAAAATATGGAAACCTGGTAACAACAAAGGATTTT
This sequence comes from Draconibacterium sp., assembly GCA_035391305.1. Classification (GTDB taxonomy): domain Bacteria; phylum Bacteroidota; class Bacteroidia; order Bacteroidales; family Prolixibacteraceae; genus Draconibacterium. The sequence goes on along the minus strand of DAOPKR010000054.1, from coordinate 13,595 downwards.
CGTGGTCCGAATGCTGCCGGAAATTCATGGTCGGAGATGCCACATTTATTCGAACAGGTTCAACAGGGTGATTATTTTATTGACTTGATTGGTAACGACGGAAATTACTACAGACCAAGATTTAACACTTTGCTGGAAGATGAGGTTTTCAGAACTGCATTTTCAAATAAACACCATGTTGAAGTTAGCGGTGGAACGGAAAAAGGGAGATACTCTTTATCTTTAGGTAGTGACAATGTGGAATCGCTTTTGAAAGAATCATACAACAACCGTTTGAATGTAAGAATGACTATGGACACTGAGCTTACTAAATGGCTTACCATGAGTGCTAACATAGCATATGCAAAATCTAAAAGCGACCGAATGAGTAGTGATTTGATGAGAAATACCTCGGAATATTTTGCTATTTTGCCTGCATATCGGTATCCTAATGATCCTGCAATATATGGAGCTTATGCAGGAACATTTCCTACTGCCAGGGACTTTAACGTTGGTGAAAACCGGCCAGGTTCAACTTTCATGCTGAATCAGGACGAAGGTTATTACCTGCAGGACGAATTTACCGGAGCATTGGAACTAAATGTTCAAATTACACCAGACCTGACATTTAAAACAAACCTCTCTGTGGATAACAGGAATTTGGCAAGTAGATGGTTTAGTGGAGATTATCAGGGCAGACGTAATTCAGATGCAAATGGTTATCATGAATTATGGCAATATTGGCAATCCGAAAACTATTTTAACTATAATAAAACAATTGGTGATCATCAGGTAACAGGTTTGGTTGGGCTTTCATGGTCTGAAAATACATATGACTATGTAGAAGCTCGTGCATCCAAATTCTCTTCAACTTTTTACCAATGGAATAATTTAGGTGCAGGTACCAATCCACCAACAGTATTCTCAAGTAATACCAGGGGCGCGTTAAACTCTTATTTTGCCCGTGCTACATATAGCTATCAGGGTAAATATATGTTAACAGCAACCGGGCGTGTGGACGGTTCTTCAAAATTCGGAACAAACAACAAATATGCATTTTTCCCATCGGTTGGTGTGGCATGGAGAATTTCTCAGGAAGGTTTTCTTGCCGACAGTGAAACAATTTCTAACCTTAAACTGCGTTTAAGTGCCGGACAAACCGGGAACCAGGAAATTGGTAATTTTATTACGCAAACGTATATAAGTAATGCCAATGTGTTATTGGCAAATGGGTACAATGCAGGTCTTTATCCAGGCTCTACAGGTAACGATAACCTTAAATGGGAAACAACAACACAATACGATGCCGGGATAGATCTTGGCTTACTTAAAAACAGAATTAATGTGGTGTTTGATGTATACAAGAAGACAACAAGTGATATGTTGTTTAATCTTCCATTACCTCAGTCAACTACTACAGGTAATGCATACGTAAACTATGGTTCGGTTGAAAATACAGGTATCGAATTCTCATTAAACACGGTCAATTACCAAAAAAGAAACTTTACATGGGAAACTCTCTTTACAATTGCAGCCAATAAAAATGAGATTACGGAACTCGGCCCTACCGGTGCCGACATTTATACGGATACCGGAGCAGGTAATGGAACCAGCGTTTACAGAGTTGGAGAACCAATCGGAACATTCTTTGGTTTGAATCGTATGGGTACATGGGGCACAATGGAAGCAGCGGAAGCGGCTCGTTATGGCAGAGTACCTGGAGATCTGAAATTTGAAGATAAAAATAATGATGGTAAAATTGAGTTACTGACCGACGGTGATGTTATTGGTCATGCATATCCGAAATTCTACGGTGGCTTTAACAACACATTTACTTATAAAAACTTTGATGCCAGTATCGACATTATGTTTGTTGGTGGAGTTGACAAAGCTATCGTACATGAGTCTGCAGAAGACCGCCAGTTTGTAAATGGTATGATGAACACTGTTTTGGATGGATGGCGTCCTGATCATCAGGAAACAATGATAGCACAGGTTCGCGCTGGTAATGCAGGTGCTCGTTACGATTCATATCCTGACACCCATATGATTTGGAATGCTTCCTACATTAGGGGACAGACGGCTTCTCTGGGCTATACTATCAATGGAAACCTTGGCGGTATTGAAAGATTGAGAATTTATGCCACTGCAGATAATTTCTTTTTGTTGACCGCTGTTGAACTTCCGGGTTATGATCCTGAAGGTAGTGCTATTCAGAAGATTAATGTAAGGGTACCAAATATTGATAAATATCAGCATCCGGTTCCGACAACCTTCAGTTTGGGCGTTAATGTCAGTTTCTAATTTTAAAACTTTTATATTATGAAATACATATTAAAAAACAACATAGCATTAAGAAACACTTTCATTTTGGTGATTTTCCTGATGGCTCTTGGTGGTTGCGAGGACTTTCTGAAAGAAGTACCTACTAATCAACTAACTACTGCAGCTGATCTTACGAGTATAGAATATAAAGAACCTTTTACAGTTGGACCTTACCGACGGTTGCAAGACTGGACTGGTGGTGCAGGAGACTGGGGAAATAACCTTCCCTCTACACTTGAGTACCCCACAGGTGGTGCATACACAGATGAGCCCCACGTTCTTTTCAATAAATTTGCGACAAATCAGGTAACAGGTAGTTTACTTGACGATTTTAATAATCAATGGCTTAATTGGTATTCAGGCGTACAGGACTGTAACCTTTCTATCCAGCAACTTCCTTTGATTAATATGAGTGAGACAGATCTTAATAAAGCTTTGGGCGAAGTACGTACCTTAAGGGCATTCTATTATTTTTGTATTGTACGCTATTGGGGTGATGCTATTCTTATAACAGAACCGGTAACAGATGTATGGGCAACAGAATTGCCTCGCACCAGCCTGAAAACAATTTACGATGAAGTAATTATTCCTGACCTTGAATTCGCAGTTGCCAATCTTCCGGCAGGCAGATCAACAATTGGTCGTGTAACACAGGATGTAGCCCGTGCAATACTGGCAGATGTATATATGACTGTTGCTGGCTACCCATATCAGGAAGTTGAAACCAGTCCGGAGAAAGACTGGTGCGGTACAGCCGCCTGGTCTGCACAGACCTATCCGGTTGCAAGTGGTGTTGAATTCTTAAAAAAGGCACAGGCACAACTTAATGCTTTGTATAATGGCGTTTATTCTTTAGGTACCTATGATAATTTGCGCGATCCGGCTATGAACAATAAAGGTGAAGCAATATTTCAGGTACAGTATAATGCGACACTTAGGGGTAATGGTGTTATTCAACCTTCTCTTCCTTTGCTGAGTGCAATTTCTCCAAAAGAAGAAAACGGTACATTTACCCCATGGGTAGGATATTACAATTCTTATGCTGATAATGACTTACGGAAAAAGGAACGTCAGTTTTTCTTTACCTGGGATACTAAATATTCAAATGTTAATGATACAGTTCGTTTTGATGTTCCACATCTTTATAAGCAATATGTTGCTGCATCTGTAAAAGGGACAGATGGTTCTGGTTTGAACTGGACTCACTACCGCTATGGAGAAATTTTATTGATGCTCACGGAAGTTAACTGGGCTTTAAAACAATTAGGCCAGTCGGTATCTGACAATGACATAATAAAAGGGATTAACGAAATCAGGGCCAGAGCATTACTTGCTCCTTACACCGCAAGTCAGGTTGGTTTGAAAGAAATCTTAGCTGAAAGGGCATATGAACTGATATTTGAAAATAAAATGCTTTGGGATCAACGTCGTACAAGAAAATGCGTAGTATATGGCAATGGCGAAATTTCAGGTATTCAGAATTTCATCGGTCATCAACCTGCTATTTTCAACTTTGCTTTTGCTCCAATGCATTTATTATCACCTATTCCTGGAAATGAAATTGCCAGAAATGGTTTGGCACAACAGAATAGTGGGTATTTGCCTACACAGAATTAAGTATTGCATTTTATAATTATTTAATTAAGAAAAATATGAAAGCAAAAATTATCATATCACTATCATTAATTGTTGCAATGGCATTAGTGATGAGTTGTACCGATCAACCTTATTATGACATTCCATATGATGAAAATGGCAACGTAATCTTCACTGATATTTCGAAAATTACATCAAATGGCCTTACAACAGCAGATGCTTCATTTACAATCGACTGCTATTTTCCCAATGCAAAATCAGGAGATGTAATGACAGCTCAGGTACTAAAACGCCAGGCTCCCAGTTGGGATCCGAATGGGGCATTACAACTGCTTCCTTATGGAACTGCAAAAAGTATCACAGTTGGAAGTGACCTAAAAACTTCGGTTACTTTTACTAAAGCAGAAGCTGGCCTCGTAAATGTTGGTGATGCCATAACTGTTACATTTGCAGGAGCAACTGATTCGGGTATAATTAGTATTACACTTAAGGCAGCACCTTAGTATAATCTAAATATTAAAATTCTTTATTCAGAGCACTGCTTAAAAATGCAGTGCTCTGATTTTTTTCTTTGAAAATTATTTGAGACAATATCTCTGGCTAATCAAGAACCTAAATCAACGAGAAATTATTAAAAATAATACCTAGTAATAAAATTAATTTATATGAGCGAGCAAAATCAAGTTCCCAGACGCGATTTTATCAAAAACACAGCAATAGTTGCCGCTGTAGCTGCTATTCCAACATTGTTAGCCGAAAGCTGCGCGGAAGAAAAAAAGAAGGAAGAACCTAAGATATGGCCGGAAGGGAAATTGAATATTGCTGTAATCGGGCTTGGAATGGGATTTGGAAACATGGGAAGGTGCATGGATGAAAATATAGTAGCACTTTGTGATGTTGATACAGAGCGTATGAAAGGAAGGGTTGAAAGCTTCAAAGAAAAATACCCTGATAAAACAATACCCTATGAATATCAGGATTATAAAAAAATGTTTGCTGAAATCGGGGATAAAATTGATGCAGTAATAATTGCCACACCCGACCATTCGCATGCAATTGTTACTTTGTATGCAATGAAACTTGGAAAACATGTGTATTGCCAAAAACCTTTAACGCACTCGGTTTATGAGTCAAGAATGCTGACCCATGCAGCTGAGAAGTACAATGTGGCAACACAAATGGGAAACCAGGGGGCATCGGGAGATCATACTGCCTGGATTTGCGAAAGTATTTGGAATGGTGATATTGGTGAAATTCAAGAGGTGCATGCCTGGACAAACCGACCAATTTGGCCGCAAGCATTAAATCGCCCCGAAGAAACACCACCGGTTCCTGCAGGTTTAGATTGGGATATTTGGTTGGGGCCAGCACCTGTTCGCCCTTATTCCCCAATGTATCATCCCTGGAGCTGGCGGGGGTGGTTTGATTTTGGTACCGGCGCTCTTGGAGATATGGCCTGTCATATTCTCGATGTAGTAATGCGAAGTTTGCGCCTGCAGTATCCGACCGGAATTCAGGCCAGCTCCTCAAAATGGACAATGGAATCACCTCCTGAAGCTGAAAAAATAACCTACATATTTCCCGCCCGGGAAAGCTACCGAAATGTTGAAATGCCGGAAGTTAAAGTAACCTGGTATGATGGTGGTTTGATGCCCGACAGACCGGTAGAATTAAAAGATGGCGAGAAAATGGGTGACAACGACGGCGGAGTCTTATTTGTTGGAAGTAAGGGTAAAATAATGTGCGGATGTTACGCTAAGGATCCACGAAGATTACCAACTGATGAATTTGCTGATTACTCGCCTGTTATCAACGAACGCCTTGTTACTGATGGTATGGATAGTCATGAAAAGGATTGGATAAGGGCATGTAAAGAAGACCCTGCAACACGTGTTAAAACAAAATCTCATTTTGGTTATGCCGGTCCTTTTAACGAAGTTGTTGTTATGGGAACTGTAGCCGCCCGATTATCAGGACTGCAACGTGTATTGCAATGGGATGGCGAAAATATGAAATTTACTAATATTGGTGCTGATGAACAAATTAGAGTACCAAAGTCAGTAAAATTGGATGAAAGTCGAAATTTGTCAAGATATAAATCGGAATATGAGGTAATTAATGCTCTGGAATTTGCTGAAAGCCTTATAAATCTGAAACCAAGGAATGGATGGGAGTTGGAATTGTAATAAATAATGATTCTCTAAAAAGCAGAAAGCGTTTGCATTTTAATGTAAGCGCTTTCTGCTTTTTATCTAAAAAATAGGATAATAAAATAGTGAAAATTTAAACGTCGTAATTAAAACCCCCTAAATGATGCCCCATTCTGTCGCGTTTGGTTTTCATATATTTCTGGTTATATGCGTTTGGTTCAACCTCAAGCGGAATTACCTGGGTAACTTGAAGCCCGTAACCTTCGAGGCCAACTCTTTTAACCGGATTGTTTGTCAGTAATTTCATTTTTGCTACACCTAGGCTGCTTAAAATTTGTGCGCCAACACCATAATCACGTTCATCGGGATTAAACCCAAGGTGCAGATTAGCTTCAACAGTATCCAGTCCCTGATCCTGTAATTTATAGGCAGCTATTTTATTAAACAAGCCAATACCCCGGCCTTCCTGCATCATATAAACAATAACACCTTTTCCTTCTTCTTCAATCATCTTCATTGCCTTGTGCAACTGGTCGCCACACTCGCAACGCATTGAACCAAAAATGTCGCCGGTCATACACGATGAATGTACCCTTGTAAGTATCGGTTCATCCGGTCCCCAGGTTCCTTTTATCAATGCTACATGTTCAACGCCATTCGATTTTTGTTTAAAAGGTACAATTCTGAATTCCCCGAATTGAGTAGGCAACACAACCTCTGCACCCCTTTCAACCAAACTTTCGCCATGAAATAAATAAGAAATCAGGTCTTTTATTGCAACAAGTTTCAAATTGAATTTTTTTGCAATTTCATATAGTTCTGGCAGGCGCGCCATACTTCCGTCATCGTTCATAATTTCAACCAAAACACCCGAAGGGCTTAATCCGGCAAGTCTTGCCAAATCAACTGCCGCTTCAGTATGCCCGCTTCGACGCAGAACTCCGCGGTTTTTTGCTTTTAACGGAAAAATATGCCCCGGACGTCCCAGTTGCTCTGGTTTGGTTTTTGGATCGACAAGCATTTTTATGGTAATAGCCCTGTCGGAAGCTGAAATGCCAGTTGTTACTTCAGGATGAATTGCGTCAACAGATACTGTAAACTGCGTTTCGTGTGAAGAAGTATTTTTACCAACCATTAATTCCAGATCAAGTTCTTTGCAACGCTTTTCGGTCAGCGCCACGCAAATCAGGCCCCGGCCATGAATGGTCATGAAGTTGATTATTTCAGGTGTTACCAAATCAGAAGCAACAATAAAATCGCCTTCATTCTCCCTGTCTTCATCATCAACAACAACAACCAATTCGCCTCTTCCAATCGCTGCAATTGCCTCTGGAATTGTATTCAATACTATATCTGTCATTTCGAATTTAGCCTTTTTTAATCAGCCGCAAAATTACAATAAATAATGAATAATATATGAAAAACCTTTATTGTGAGTTTATTGAAATGCGCTGTTGGTCAGTCAAGTATGTTTTTTTTCAAATTTAAAGAATTAACATTCTATTGAACTGCCCGTTTAGATTTTTCCCAGTTCACTGTTTGTTTTCCTTTAATAAAGCGAAAAATACCCCGGATTGCGGCATAATTAATAGAAGTGAAATAGTAGGGAATAAATAGTAATTTGAATCTTAATTTTCGGTTTTCGAAATACCAGCCAACAATTGCCAGCGAATAACACAAAACCTGAAGATACAGTGTTAAAGTATAAAATCCGAAGTCGGTCCAGCCATTTTTTTGCACGACAATGAGTAAATTAACAGGCAGGATTAGTAGTAATGAAACCGGTGCTAAAGTCCACCGTAAAACCTTGTGCGAAAAATATTGCCAGGAGAGTATCCCGAAACGAAAAGGGTTTAACAAACTTTTTAATCTGAAAATAGTTTGAATTCCACCGGCCGCAATTCTGATTTTTCTTTTCAGTTCTTCCTTAACATTCAGTGATGCAGTTTCTTCTGCGTAAGCATTTGGAGTGTAGGCAATGTGGTAACCTTTTTGTGCAATCCTGAGGGAGATAATAAAATCATCAAGTAATGTGTCTTTCTCAACATCTTCAAAAAGCTCGGTACGAATGGCAAACAATTCTCCAACCGCGCCAACAGCGGAGTTTAGTTCAGCATCCATTTTTTTTATCCACGATTCAAATTTCCAGTACAAACCTTCTCCCGATCCGGCCGCAGAATCGGCATGTTTTTCAACAATTCGTTTTTCGCCCGCAACACAACCTGTTTGCGGGTTACTAAATTTAGCTACAATTTCTCGTATCGACTGTTTACCAAGAATTGTATTTGTGTCGGAGAAAATAATGATCGGTGCTTTTACAAATTTCACACCCCGGTTCATGGCGTGCATTTTTCCCTGTCGTTCGGGTAAATGATGGACTTCGAGCCGGGAATATTTTTTTAATAATTCAGGTGTTCCGTCGTCCGATCCATCAGTTATCCACAAATACTGAATTTTTTCTTTTGGATAATCAAGCGAGAAAGAATTCTCCACTTTTTGATTTACATAGTCTTTTTCGTTAAAGGCTGTTACAAACAAACAAATGTCGGGTTCATAAGCTGTATCGAAATTGATATTTTTTTTTGGAAAGATCATCTTTTTGATTTTGAGCAGAACATACAACACAAATGCATACCCAACAAATGTGTAAATCAATATCAACAATAATATCCAAAATATGATCTGCAGAATCATCAAATATTCTTTTTGTAGAAGTCGATTAATGAACCAGCGGATGACAGGTTATCGAAGTTCTCGTGAATATATTCAATGGCATTTTTACTTATTTTATCGAAATACTCCCGATTTTCAATTAAATCGGTAATTGACTGAACAAATCCTTCAGCATTTTCTGTAACAACAATATTCACGCCCGAAGTTGTTGAAATTCCTTCAGTTCCAACGGCAGTTGTAATAATTGGTTTACCCAGCGCCATACCTTCAATAATTTTTATCCTCATCCCACTTCCCGAAAAGAGTGGCACAACCATTATTGATTTTGAGTTAATAAATTCATATGCATCAACTACTTCACCTTTAAAAATTACGTTGGGCAGGTTCATCATTTTCTGAAACCAGGCAGGGGCATTTCTTCCGGCAATAAAAAACTGAAGGTCGGGGTATTTTTCCCGCACGGCGTCCCAGCAATTGTCAAAAAACCAAATTAACCCTTCCTGGTTTGGCGCCCATTCCAATGATCCGATGTGGAATAAAGTGGGGTGTTTCAGGTTTTTCGAATTCGGAATTAATACAGATGAGTCGATACCGGTTTGCGAAACATGAATTGGTTTACTATTCCCCAGTTTGTTTAATATTACGCCGTCCCTTCCGGTTATTGGAACAAGTAAATCGTATTTGTTTAAAGTTTGAACCTCGAATGATTTTATTCGTTTTGAAAGGTTTTTAAGGTACCATTTTTCCAATCCGTGAGCCATAACTGCAGTTCTGCTCCAAATTTCATGTTCAATATTATGTGCCCGATAAATTATTTTGGCATTCGAGTTCTTTCGAATAACTGGAATATAAGGGCAAACATATAAACCTTCAAGCTGCACAACGTCAAAATCATTTTCCTTTAAAACTTTTTGCAGCTCACGGGCAAATGTATTCGAAATAAACCTTGTTGCATTATATGGTCTTTTTGAAAACAAGAGATTGAGTAAAGCACTTACAGGTGATATTTTAGCCGGAACATTAACAAGTTTAAATTCAGCCAGTTCTTTAACTGAATCAGGAATTTCGGACATTGTAATGTGGTGTTTAACTGTGTTCATTGCAAGTATGGTAACCTTGTGTCCCAACAGCGAAAAACCACGTGCCAGATTCATACAGGCAATTGCACCACCATCAATAACCGGGTAAGGAACTTTATTTGTTACCTGTAGAATTTTCATTTGTTTTACAATTCAAATTTTATTTAGTTCTGCTTTTATTAATTATTATTTTCAGGAACTCCTTTTCTTTTAAATTACTTTTCCGATTTTTTAAACCAACCTCTTAAACCAATTTTGTTTAATAATTTTATGTAAGCTTCGGATGACATGACTGCCGAATCGGTGCCTGCCATATATGATAACCAAACACCAACAGGGAAAAATATTAAAGTAGAAAACCACATGCCGGTAACCATTTGCCAAACATCTTCGCGAGCCGATTTTTCACCTGTCATAGAAACTATATAATAAGCGATAAACAAAAGTATTGAAACAACTACCGGCATTCCCAAACCACCTTTCCTAATAATTGCGCCAAGCGGTGCGCCTACGAAAAAGAAAATGAAAACAGCTATCGATAATGTAAATTTTCGATGGCGCTCCATATCATATTTGTTGATATGTCTTTTCCTTTCGGTAATTTGACCCTGATATAAATTCAAATTTTGCATGTTACTTCTTGCCTTGTCAAGGGCGGTCATTGCAATTTCAGCTTTTACCCATTTATCAATACTGTTAAAATAGTCATCAAATACAAAAATTGAATCGGGTTTGTTTATTTCTTTTTGTTTTAATGAGTCATTCAACATGGTCAAATTAAACACGTGGCGCGATATTGTGGGATTGATATCAATCTGGATCAAATATCCACGTACCTGTTCATAGAATTTTTCGTCTAAAGTATCAAGCATCAGACTAAGCTGATTTATTGTCAACATGCGGTACATATTTTTATAAATACCTTCATCCCGGCGGTTAAATTCAAAATTGTTGACCTTTACCCTGATTGTTTGTTCTTCAAACTTATCTCGTCTGAATGGCCGTTTATTAGTTTCATTTCTTTCCGAAGGTACTTCAGTATAATTTATTCCGTTGTATAAATTCAGCACCATGTACTGTTTGTCTTCCGTGATTTTAAGAAAACCGGAGTCGGCAACAGTTACACTTTCGTTTGTTTTATTTTGCGTATGATCGTAAATAAGTAAATTGTATAAAACGTTTGTCTTTTTATTTTTTTGGCCAACTTTTATACTGTATCCGTCAATTTCATTCGTAAAAACACCTTCCTGGAGCACTAATTCAGGTCGCTGTTGTTTCACACTAACCATTAAAGTTGTAAACTTCAGGTTTGTTTTTGGCAAAATATTGTTTGAAACATAGAATGCAAGCGCTGAAATAAGAGCTGCAATAACAATCAGTGGTCGCATTATTCTGAAAAGTGAAATACCAGCCGATTTCATGGCGACTAGTTCATAGTTTTCGCCCAAAGAACCAAACGTCATTATGGATGCCAAAAGCATGGCGAGAGGAAAAGCATAGGGCAAAACACCGAATGAAGCATAAAAAAGCATCTCTCCCAAAACACTTAAATCCAATCCTTTGCCAACCAAATCGCCAACATATCGCCATAAAAACTGCATGAGCAAAACAAATACGACAATGAAGAAGGTCATAAAAAATGGCCCCAGAAAAGATTTAATAACATACAGGTGCAAGCGCTTCATGCTAATGTTTTCAAAATTGAAACATGTGCAAAACTAAGTTATTTTGGTAATATCGAAAGTAAAAAAAGGTTAAGATACTTTTGAATTAATATAATAAAGATGAATAAAGTATCTGGAATTGGATTAACCGGATTATGACCCCAGAATATGTTTCAGATCGGCAACCTGGGTATCCCACAAGCCTTTTACTTCATCATAATCGTTGTCGTCGGCAAAATCAATAATTATAAGTGAAACATCGTTGGTTAATTCATCCTGTGTAATTCTGAATTCAAAATAACTTTCTTTATCATCTAACCACGAAAACCTAACCAGCCTGTTTTCCTTGTGCAAAGTCATTTCAGCAGTTTGTTCCGTGTCTTCCCAAACAAAAGTATATTTCTTCCCTTTCACTTTTACGTTATCAGCAAACCATTCAGTCAAACCAGATGCAGTGCTCAGCCAGTTAAACAGCACCTTTGGCGAACAATTTAAAACGTATTCAAGTTGGATTTTAATTTTGTCAGTCATTTATACGATTTTTTGCCAATATATATATTCTGATTGTAACAAACAACCTGTAAATTCATTCATATTTTAATGTGGGGCAATTTTTATTTGAAAAATTAAGCTAAATAAAAATTAATACTATATTTGCACCGCTAAAATAAAAAGGATTTGGCGAGGTAGCTCAGCTGGTTAGAGCGCGTGATTCATAATCACGAGGTCGCGAGTTCAAGTCTCGCTCTCGCTACTTGAAAATCAGGCAATTACTTTTTAGTAATTGCCTGATTTATTTTTTATACATACAGGATACATACAATAAGCATCAAAAAAAATAAACATCTATAAGTAAATATAAAAAAAACCGCCCTCTAAAAGAAAGCGGTTTTTAAGGATTCCGTTCAATTCAATAAACACCCATCTCAACCGACCCAACATACACACTATTTGACAAAACAGACTGATTTGCATTCTGAAATGCTATATAACAATGAACTACATCACCCGAGAATGTTGCCGGAACTTCAATTGACTGTTCACCAACTGACCTTTCATTGCCACCAATAATCGAAATAGCTTTCTGCTTGGCGGGATTTAGAGCCACCAATAATACCCGGTCATTTGCACTTGCGGTTGAATCCTCTGAATTATTTGACCATTCGAAATCAATTTGATTTGGAGTTGTGGATTGAACCGCTGGATTTAAAGCTCCGGGAAGAGAACCACGAGATACCAGAGCACTTTCATAATCAATGAAATATTCAGGATATACTCCATCCATTGCATTGTTCAGATTGTAGGACATAGCACTGTTAAAAGCTGTCATTTTCACAGCGTAATTCTTGAACCCGACACGAAGAAATGAGGTCAATGGCTGTAAGAATTTGAGAGCAGCACCAAACCGGGCTCGCTGGTCCAGTTGTGCCTCCGTTTTTGGATTTGAAATACTGGCTGCTTTACTCCGCATATAATCTATGCCTTTCCAGTTGCCACCGATGACTGTTCCGACCTTGCCGGAAAAACCACCTAAAATACCTTGTTTAATTGTTCCCATTGGGCAAAAATTTAATTGTTAATACTTGGATTTGGTATGGACTTGATAAAAAGCAAACCCGACCTTGTCCTTATCTGCTCCAAGGTAAATCAATTATCAGGCTATTATTTTACAAAAGGTTTTTATGCTTTGATTTGCATCACTTTACAATAAATCGCAAGACAAAGTTGCATGAATTGCATGGGAAGGCTTAATTGAACGCTTAGGCACCAAAAAACTTTAGTGAATGAAACAGACAAAAGGAAACGGAATAAATAGATTTGTGCGAGGGCATGGCGCGTTTATGCCGTAGTCTTTTGGATGGCTTCAGGCACGGGGATTAACTTTGCCTAAGCGGGCAATTAAACATTGAAGCACTATTTAAAATTAATGGTTATCTCCCGGAATACATATCAACAACTTTCAACATTGGATTGAAAATCACGATTATTTCATTAGGATGAATGACATTAATTATACTTTAATTCTCTTGGGGTGGACAATATTGCAGAAAAAATAAAGCATTGCATAATTTGAGGGATGGGGAAAAGGAAATGCGATGACTTTGCAGAACGGAACAAATCGGATGGAT
>DAOPKR010000053.1:12488-27694 GCA_035391305.1 Draconibacterium sp. | reverse complement strand
CCGATAAAAAAATTGAAGAAATGAATGTAAAACTCAAGCCATTTATCGAAGAAAAATTGGAAATGTATAACACCACCTGGAAAAATGAAAAGGATTTCAAACACATTTCTCCTGAAATGGCAATTCCTGAAAGTGCAATGAAATAGAATCTTAATTTTAAAAATATCAAAATATGAAAAAGTTTTTTTTAGCGGTAAATTTTACCCTCTTTACTTTGAGTTTAGTTTTTGCACAAGATTCCTACAAAAAGGAAGTGGCATGGATGGGGCTTGATTTCACAGAAGCGAAACTTTTAACCTCGGTGGATTTTACTGATCCGGCAGCCATAAAAAATAATTTATTGGTTTCGTGGAATGATATAATTATTAAAGAATCTTCGAAATTTGATGTTGCAGGTTTTTTTGAAATTAAAAACTTATCGTATGATTTGGAGACTGTTAAAGAAAGAAATCAATCGATTGATCCCGACAAATTAGTAGTTGACAAAACATCTGAAGAATTTGATGAGCAAAAGGTGGAATCTATAATTTCGCAATATCCAAAATCAACAGGAGTTGGTTTGGTTTTTATTGTGGAAACATTTAATAAACCCAGCGCTAACGGAATTTTCTGGGCCACTTTTTTTGACCGGGAAACTTTGAAAATTCTTTCTGTAAAGAAGTTACAGGGGCAACCATCAGGAGTTGGCATTCGTAATTTCTGGGCTAACAGTATTTTTAAGGCAATGAAATCAAACGGAGGTAAAAAGTGATTATTTAATATCTCTGGAATAACAAATTATAATGAGGTAATAAAATTCTCGATATTTTTTTGTTATTATATGTTGCTTTTATACTGATAGTTATACGCATTTTTAATCGATAGAATTAACCGTGGTAAATCAAAAGTTATCTAATTTCTTTCACGGTCGGCGCGGGCCTGTCTCGCCTAAGGTGAGATGCCAAAAGCAAAACTAATTGTATTGGGTGAGACACAGGTTATAAACTAAAACAGCATCTCCTAATTATACATGTAGTTGTAATGTAGTCAAAAAAGAATCAAGTAGCTATAAATTAGAATATTAAAGCCGTATTTTCGGGTAAAACCGGGAAACGGCTTTTGTTTTTGCGTAATTTACGCACCGAAAACTGCGTAAATTACGCATTGAAAATTGCGTAATTTACGCTTGTGCAGAAGTTTTTGATTATCGAACTTTGAGGTAAATAATTAGCAAAGGAAGCATGAACAATTCAATATATAATAAACACAATTCACTTTTCCCTAAAAAGCATTCTTCTCCACACATTGAATACTTAACAGAAATCTGGGTTTCCATTCCACATTCCCAAAAAAAAACTGTCCCTCCTTCCGGAAGCAACATTTGTTAAGAATAATTCCGATGAATTGCATGTGCAGGGAATTCCGAAAGGGATTCCTTTTTTCGTTTTATATAGTTACCCATTTATGTTTTAGCGCAAGAATAACCAGCCCCGCAATATTCTTTGCACCAGCTTTTTCAACAAGTTTCTGACGGTAACCTTCAGCAGTGCGAACTGAAACGTCAAAGGTTTCAGCAATTTCGGCATTTGTGTATTCTTTACAGATTAATTTGAGAACCTGTAATTCACGCTCACTAAAATCGGGATTAAAAATGGTTTCAACTTTTTCTTTCTTATTGAGGTTTTTCAGAACAAGTGACGATATATCCTCAGAAAAATAAAAACCCTTTTTATATACTTTCAAAATTGCCTGTTCCATTTCTACTGGATCAGCGTTTTTTAGCAAATATCCGTTCACTCCTTCTGATATTAAATGCAAGATAAACTGTTCATCATCTTCCATTGTAAGTATTATTATCTTAATTTCAGGGTAAATATCTTTAATTTTTTGCTGAGCTTCCACCCCGTCCATAATTGGCATTCTTAAATCCAGAAGAATTAAATCAGGCAATATTTTTATTTCAGAAAGCAAATCCAAAAGCTCTTTTCCATTTGATGCTTCATTGATTTCACCAATAAAATCAAAATCCTCTAAAAGGGCTATTATACCTTTACGAAATAATTTGTGATCGTCAGTAATTACTATATTAATTTTATCGTTTCCCATTATTTGGTTTTTGTATCGAGATAGATTATTGCAGTTGTACCTTTTCCGGGGATCGATTTCATTTTGAATTTTGCATTCATGATTCGAGTTCGGCTTTCAAGGTTTTTTAATCCTAGGCCAGTTGCCATTTTTTCGTTTAGTTTAAAACCTTTACCATTGTCGCTTACCAAAATCGTTAAATTGTTATTGGGTGTAAAACGTGAATTTATACGAATAATGCCAGCTTCAGAATGTTTTATTGCGTTATTGAGCAACTCCTGCACAATTCTGAAAACGGCGAGTTCCTTTTTTGTATCGAAACGAAATTGTTCACCACTTTTCCAGCAAACAATTTTTAACTGATCTGATTTATTTACCCAATTGGCTAGTTCTTCAAGCGCGAAATACAAACCTAGTTTTTCAAGAGAAGGTGGCAACAATGCCCTTGATATCCTACGAACCTGCGTAATAACTTCATCTAAATAGGTTTTTGTTTCGGTGGCTAATTCTTTTGCAACTACCTCCTCCGATTTTTTTTCGATGCGCGCAACATTTAATTTAACAACCGAAAGCATGGCGCCTACTTCATCGTGCAAATCCTGAGCTATCCGCTTTCGCTCATTTTCCTGGGCTGTTATTGTATTTTTCAAAATTTCTTCCTGCTGTCTGGCACGAGTTTCATTTAACTCCAATTGCTTTTTGAGAATTTTCTTTTGGTAAGTAACGAAAAAGAAAAAAATCGAAAGAGCAAGAAGCACCATTCCAAGTGTCCCGATAAAATAAATCAAATAAATACTGTTGCTTTCTTCTAACATAGTTTTAATATTAATCTGCTTTCTTTGATATAATAAATCCAGCAGTTATTATCGAGTAAAACAACAAATTAAAAACCCCAAAAAAACCGGCTGCTATCCTTGCCAATTCAATTGAAGCAATTACCCTGAGATTATATAATGAAAAGAAGAAAAAATTAAATGAATAATAAATCAGTACCGCTGTATTTATCCAAATCAATGGTTCACGTGAAAGCTTTTCAATTTTGGCTTCTGTCATTATTTTTATAAAAAATGCGACTGAAAAAATGAAAACGATAAGTGCTCCAATAGCACCCACTAAACTTGAATATTCTAATAAACTTTGTATTAATAAAGGATTAATAATACAGTAAATCTCATAAGCACCAATTACAATAAAAAAATAGATTGGTCGAATATATTTATTTAAAAGCTGGTAGTAAAAAAGAGTTAAAATAAAAAAAGCTATTGGGAAATAAAAGTGTCCAATAGGAGTAGTTGATTTCATAATAAAATGTTGGTGAAACTTTGTGTAAGTTTCAGTCAACACTCCAAATGCAACAAAATAAAAAAAAGTCTTTAGTTCTTTGGTAAAATACCTGTAACGGAAAATTCCAATTATGAAAGCCAGATAATTAAGAAGTATACTGAATTTAACCAGCTGCGAAATACTCATTAATACAATTCATTAAGAATTATATATACTTCCATCATCACAAATCGGTGGGCATAAACCGCCGTAGTCGAACACTTCTCCCTCATCATCAAATGCCCTATTTTCCTTTACATCCGGAGAAATAAGAATATTCATGGTTTTGGAAACGCCAAACTCAATTTGAGCATCCAACTTTCCCTGCACATTAAAAATTTCGTGCAATTCGTATTTTGTTAGTAGATATGCATTTGGGAAAATAAATTTCCTGAACGCTGCTGTACTATTTTCTGAATCCAGTTCACCCATACGCCATTTCCTGTAATTTCTGATGCTTTCGATAACAAGTTTTGAACGATCTGAGAAATTTTCATTCTTAACGCCTAATTTATAAACAGGTGTTTCATAATCGACATAAACATCTCCGCTACCCAATAAAAATGCAGAAACGGCATAAGCACATAATACATAATTCCCTTTTTCAAGTTCGGGTTCCAACCCTAAATAAATACGGAGGCGGTTTTCATTTTCGCCAGCCAATTTCTTATAAGTATCTTTTTGAAGCAGTATTTGAGGAACGTTCAGGCTAAAAATAGTCTTTTGTTCTTCAGCAAAATTCCTTCTCCAATATTCAGCCTGTTTTGGGGGAATTTGATCCCGTTTTAATGGTGATGCCATATTTTACAATTATTCCTGGTGATTATTAAAGGTTAAAAATAGTTCATTTTACCGAATAAAAAACATGTTAAAAAACAATTTCAAAAAAGAATTAAATCAAATTCGCAATTTTCAAATAAAACATAGTTTCATGGTTATCGAAATAAAAAGTGATGGAAAAGAAACCTGAACACAATATACTTGATTTTAAAAGCATATTTGTTAATTCGTTTTGCATTCTATTTGCAGGAAAAACTGCCCACAATGAACAGTTTTTCTTACTGAAACTCAATGTTAAAATTTAGTAGTTCATATCAATAAACCTAAAACCTCCGTTTGAATAACCATCATTAAAGGCAAAATATCTTTCTGGGTAGTGTACAAGTTGAAAACCATAATTTGTTCTTTCAAAAAACAGGTTTCCTACCCTGAAATACAGATAACCATTAACATAAACTCTATCGTAGCTTTTGGGCAAATAATCGAAAGACATTCCAAAAGGTATATCAACCAATACGTAGCCAATTCCACTGCGATACCTGAAAAAATAACCATCATAACAATAATACTTTATATGATTGTGAACATAAATTTGCGGACGATTAACAAATTTGCGGATTACATGACCGTAATAATTGTGATGATAATAATATTTGTGGTTACGATATGAATAAGGATCATAAAACGAGTAATAATTCACCCAACTGTTGTGGTTCCAGCGGTAACCTTCCCAACCATGATCCCAGTGTTGGTATTGTTTATAACCGTTTTTGCCCGATGAATAATTGTGGTTCCTGTCATCTCTTCTGAAATCAGATGACCAATATTTGCTGCTTCCTTTATAATCGCGTGTAGGACGATATCTTGAGTCATTTTTATCAAGATTGTAGCGTTCCGAGTTTGAGCGACTTGCATTCCTGTTCCGATCATAATTTTCCTTACTTCCAATCCTGTCACCTTCTTTTGAACGCTTTGAGTTTTCAGTACTTGCAGTTACTCTTTCCCTGTTTTTATCCGATTGATTTGTAGCCCGTTTATTTTCTCTGTTCTGATTTCGGATAGAATTATTTGTATAAACCTGCCGCTCTGATGGTTTTTTAATTCCCTTTGAAAAATCATCCTTCCGGGAATTTTTGTTGCGGGTTTCATTTTTAGCGGATGCTGAATTCCGTTTCGCAACTGAATTGCTTTTTACCGACTTTGAAGTTGCCCGGGACTCATTTGAATTGTTGTGGCTAATACTCTTTTTTTCAATGTTGCCTTTATTGTCGGTGCGTGAGTTTTCAACCTTTCTGCTGTTATTGTTATTAGAAGTTGAACGACGTTGGGCATTTAAAGTAGTTGTTGCTGTAACTGCCGCCAGAGTTATAATCATTGCAAGCAGCCTGAATTTTATTGTTTTCATGACTTCTTAATTTAAGATTATTAAAATCTTTTTTGTTTCTCTCTTTTGGCGCCTGTAAAAAACGATATCTGATTTTGTGAATACAAAGGTTGTGCCAAATGAAAAAATGCAAACTATTTGTTCCCAATACTGAACTTATATCAATTTCCTTGTATGAAATGGAAAGCCGGCCATCTTGCAATTCATTTTTTTTATTCAGTAAATTCTGTCTATTTTTGCCGGGCAAATGGCTAGAATACTATCAATTGATTACGGGAAAAAAAGAGTTGGAATAGCAGTTACCGATCCACAGCAAATAATTGCCACACGTTTAACAACTGTTCCAACAAATACCATTTGGAGTTTTTTAAGTGATTATTTTCAAAAAGAAAAAGTAGAAAAAGTTGTGGTAGGTTACCCATTGCAAATGAACAACAAAGCCTCTGAGGCTGTTAGGTACATTAATCCGTTTTTAAGAAAATTTCAGGTTCAGTTTCCCGAAATTGTTGTTGAAGTTTTCGATGAACGGTTTACTTCGAAAATTGCTTTTCAAACAATGATTGACGGGGGGGTAAAAAAGCAACAACGGCAAAATAAAGAGTTGATTGATGGAATTAGCGCAACAATTATTCTTCAAAATTATTTAGAATTAAAGCGAAATAAAGAGTTGACATGAAATATCCGATTACAGTTTACGGAGATTCAATCCTTAGGAAAAAGGCGGAAGAAATTGAAAAAGACGCGGAAGGATTAAAAGAGATTATCGAAAATATGTGGGAAACTATGTATTACGCTGATGGTGTTGGACTTGCTGCACCTCAAACCGGATTATCGATCCGAATGTTTGTAATCGACGCTTCGTCGGGCGCTGACGAGGAACCTGAACTGAAAGACTTCAAAAAGATTTTTATCAATCCTGAAATAATTGAATTAACAGGCGATACATGGGTGATGAATGAAGGGTGTTTAAGTTTACCTGAAATTCGTGAAGATATTATCCGCCCTGATACTGTCAGAATTAAATATCTTGATGAAAATTTTGTTGAACACGATGAAGTGTACAGTGGTTTTGCAGGGCGCGTGATACAACATGAATACGACCACCTGGAAGGCAAACTTTTTATAGATTATTTGTCGCCACTTAGGAAAAGATTACTAAAAAGTAAACTAAATGACATTGCCCGTGGATTTGTTAAACCTCATTATAAAATAAAGATTCCGGTAAAATAACTGCTCTTCCGTTTCCTGATTTTTGAATTGATTAATTCCTACAAACGTTCAAAGTTGAAACAAACAGTTCAAAATATTCCTTTTCTGCGCATTACAATTGCCCTGGTAGTTGGAATAATAACCGGTAATTATTTCGATACCAAACCTTTGTTAATAATTTCATTTCTTGCGTTTTTATTTCTTATCCTGGTTATACTCAATAAAAATTACAAATACTCATTTAATCTGCCTTTCGGCCTGGTTACGCAGTTGTTCTTTATCTTATTTGGAATGCTAATAATACAGTTACACAACAAAAAGCCTGTTCTGTATGAAAAAGGCAATTTTATTGCGGTTGTTTTGGAAACTCCCCAGGAGAAATCAAACTCCTTTAAAACAATTCTTCAGGTTGATGCAGTTAATTATTCTGATTCGATTATACCAACAAATGAATACGTTATCGCCTATTTTTCAAAAAGCGATTCGGTTGCCATGTTACAGGCCGGAGATATTATTATTTTCAGTGATTCTCCGCAAACCATTGAAAATAAAAACAATCCATATGAATTTGACTATAAAAATTACCTTGAAAGAAAAAGTATTTACCGCCAGGTTTATATTCCGGCCAATCATTTCATTAAAACAAAACAAACTAAAAAATCAATTTTAATTTGGGCCGAACAAACACGCGAAAAACTTTTACAAATTTACCGTAGCCAACCCATTGACGAAACCGAATTTGAAATACTATCGGCATTAACACTTGGATACAAACGCGAACTTGAACCCGAAACGAAAAGAGTTTTCTCCGCATCAGGTGCATCGCATGTTTTGGCGGTTTCAGGTCTGCATGTTGGGATTGTTTATTATTTAATCACCCTTTTTTTTGGATTCCTGCTTTACAAAAAGAATGGGCGGTTTGTGTTTATGCTGATTTCGATTTTAACACTTTGGATATATGCTTTTATTACAGGTTTGTCACCTTCTGTAATGCGGGCAGCAACCATGTTTAGCATTTTTGCAATTGGTGAAAATTTAAACCGGCGATCAAACATATACAACCTTATGGCAATTTCAGCTTTTATTTTGCTGCTAATTAATCCCAACAACCTGTTTGATATTGGCTTCCAGCTTTCTTACGCGGCAGTTTTTGGTATTGTTTTTCTTCAACCCAAAATTGAAAAATTGATTTTATTTAGAAACAAAATTTCCAGATTTTTCTGGATGCTTTTTACAGTTTCGGTTTCGGCCCAAATTGCCACATTTCCAATCACTTCCTATTATTTTGGTCAGTTTCCAAGCTATTTCTGGTTAACCAATATATTTATAATCCCCGCAGTTATGGCGTTAATACCAATGGGAATATTATTGCTTTTTGTTTCAAAGATTCTCGTTATTTCAGCCATTCTGGCTTTCTTATTAAATATACTACTGAAATCAACTTATTTTCTACTTTCACTAATCTACAAGTTTCCATTCTCGGTTTTTAATGTTTCAATAGACCTTTTTCAGTTTATATTTTTGATAGCAGCAATAGGTTCAGCGTTTATCTTTTTAAAAAATCTTAAAGTCCTTTATCTGAAATCAACCCTTTTACTAATTCTTTTTGTCTTGGTTTCAGTACTTTATAAAAATATTTATCAATTAAATCAAACAGAATTGATAGTTTACAATACTGGCAAAAACACTGGCGTTCAGTTAATTCACGGAAAGTTAAACTATATTGTTACCGATGCAGAACTTACTGACGAGGAAAAGTGGTTTCATCCCGGAACTCAAACGTGCCGGACTCTTGGGTTAAAAAGCCCGGTTTTTTTTGTATCGGGTGACTCGGTTGTAAATGAAAATATCTTACTAAAAAACAATCAGGTATTTTTTGAAGGAAAATCACTTTCCATCAATACAAATCAAAATAGATTAAACTTGATTAAACAAACGGATTTCATCATTAATCCGGCCTTTAAAGAGGTTGAATTCGCTGATTTAAAACAAAATACAGTAGTAATTACAAACAAAAGTATTTTTAAACAAATTTATTCCGATTCTGTTGAAGTACATAATACTTCAGAAAAGGGAGCTTTCAGAAAAAAATGGTAACTTTCAATATTAATTCAACATTTTTTTCGGCAAGATTGAATTATATAATAATGGAAAATCAGAAGTTAATAAGTTATTTTGCCGGGTAATTTTAAATTCAGTTTTTTTATGAAAATAGTAATTGCAGGTGCAGGTGAAGTAGGAACACACTTAGCAAAAATGTTATCCGACGAATCACATGACATTGTATTACTCGATGATTCCCCCGACAAACTGTCAAAAATAAGTTCTCAGATTGATTTAATGACGATAACTGGTTCAGCCCATTCATTTGAAGATCTGAAAAAAACAGGGCTGGCAAAAGCAGACCTTTTTATTGCCGTTACTCCCTTTGAAGAACGAAATGTTTTTGCCTGTTCAATGGCATCATACCTTGGTGTTGGACGAACAATTGCCCGCATAAATAATTCGGAATATCTAAAAGAAAGCTATAAAGCAAAATTAAAAAACATGGGTATTCATGAACTGATTTACCCTGAAAGCCTTGCTGCAAAGGAAATTGTAGCTTCTGTTAAACAAACGGTAACCCGGCAGTTAATTGAGTTTTCAGGTGGAAAACTTATTTTAATGGGAATAAAAGTGCGTAAAAATGCAACCATTCTGAATAAAACGCTGCAGGATCTAAAACTTGAAGATCATAATATTTCTGTTGTTGCTATTAACCGCGACAATATTACTCTTATTCCCAAAGGACACGATATAATAATGGATGGCGATATTGTATTTTTTGTTTGCACACCAATTGAACAACAACATATTTTCGATATAACAGGAAAAAAAGTTTTTGGTGTGCGAAATATCATGTTTTTGGGTGGAAGCAGGGTTGCTCAAAAAGCAGTTGAAAAACTAGGTGATAATTACCGGATAAAAATAATTGAAATAAATCGCGAAAAATGCGAGAAAATTGCTGATAAATATGGCAAAACCCTTGTAATTAATGGTGATGGCAGGGATTTTAAACTTTTAAAAGACGAAGGAATTGATAAAATGGATGCCTTTGTTGCAACAACCGGAAATTCGGAGACAAATATATTAATGTGTCACCTGGCAAAATCATTTGGCGTTCGCCGAACTGTTGCCGAAGTTGAAAACCTCGAGTTTATGGGTTTAGCCGAAAAAATGGATATTGGCAGTGTTATAAATAAAAAGCTAAACGCTGCAAGTTATATCTACAAATTTACTCTAAACGCAGCCATTTCGAAGGTTAAATGTTTAACAGCATCCGACGCTGAAGTCTTTGAGTTTATTGCCAAGCAGGATGCGAAAATTACTGATAAACCATTAAAATATATTGATTTTCCTGAAGAAGCTGTTATTGGAGGATATATCAGGAATGATAACGGATATATTCCCAACGGTGACACATTAATTCAGGAGGGTGATAAAGTAGTGGTTTTTACTTTACCATCAGGAATCAAGAAACTTGAAAAATTCTTTAAATAGCGTTAAAAAGGCTTTCAATCAATGAATCTTAAAATCATTTTTCGCGTTATTGGTCTGTTAATGTTTGTTGAAGGGGCATTTATGCTTTTACCCCTGATCATTTCAATATTGTACGGCGAAAATGATTCGATGGGATTTCTGATATCTTCGGGTATTAATTTGTTTGCAGGTGCTTTGATAATCTGGTTTACAAGAAATGCAAACCGGGATATTGGAAAACGTGAAGGATTCATTATTGTATCACTGGTTTGGGTAATTTTTTCAATTCTCGGAAGTTTGCCATACATTTTTACCGGTGCCATTCCTGTTTATACTGACGCTTTTTTCGAAACAATGTCGGGCTTTTCAACAACAGGCTCTTCTATTTTAAATGATATTGAGTCTTTATCGCATGGAATTTTATTCTGGCGCAGTTTAACCCACTGGCTTGGCGGAATGGGAATAATAGTGCTTTCACTTGCTATTTTACCAATATTCGGGATTGGGGGAATGCAGCTTTACATTGCCGAGGTACCGGGCCCAACACCCGACAAAATAAGTCCACGCATCAGGCAAACAGCTGCTACAATGTGGGTTATATATGTTATATTAACTATCGCAGAAACCTTTTTGTTGTGGATTGGCGAAATGCCTCTCTTCGATGCGGTTTGCCACTCATTTGCCACAATGGCAACAGGAGGATTTTCAACAAAACAAGCCAGCATTGCCTTTTGGCCATCTCCTTTTATTCAGTATGTAATAATTCTCTTTATGTTTTTGGCCGGTACCAACTTCACTTTAACTTATTTTACAATAAGAGGAAACTTTAAACCAATATTAAAAGATGAGGAGTTTAAATATTATGGTTTTATAACCCTCGGATTTACTTTTTTGATTTTTATTGGGCTATTAATTTCAAGCCAAACCGGCGTGGAAGAAGCTTTTCGAAATTCCCTTTTCTGGGTTGTTTCAATAATCACAACCACGGGTTTCGGAACGGTTGATTATTTACTCTGGAAACCAGTGCTTGTTGCACTTATTTTTGTTCTATTCTTTTTTGGTGGATCAGCGGGTTCAACAGGTGGCGGAATAAAAATTATGAGAATGGTGTTGCTCTTTAAAAATGGTTATTACGAATTGAAAAGGATGGTACATCCCAATGCTGTAATTCCGTTAAAATTCAACAGGCATTCGGTTGATTCAAAAATAGTTACAAATGTTTTGGCATTTTTCGTTTTGTATTTTATGATTTTTGGAGCAAGCACAGTTTTATTCATGCTGTTTGAACCTAATTTAGAATCGGCGATGGGTGCAGTTGCTTCGTGTCTCGGAAATATCGGGCCAGGATTGGGGTCAGTTGGCCCGGCTGAAAATTATGCACACATTCATCCGGTTGGTAAATGGTTCCTTTCGTTTTTGATGCTTCTCGGAAGGCTTGAACTGTTTACAATACTGGTACTTTTTAGTCCGGCTTTTTGGAAGGAATGAAAGGATAATTTTAATATAATCTACACGAATTTTTAGTAAACTAGAATTCCAGAATACCTTTTCCTTCGCGCACAATAGTAATTTCATCACTTGTGCAGTCAACAATTGTGGACGGAATTAATTCTCCGTAACCGCCATCAATAACAATCTCTGCAATTTCCTGGTACTTTTCATAAATCAATTCAGGGTCGGTAGTATATTCAACAATTTCATCATCATCATAAACCGAAGTTGAAAGTATCGGATTGCCGAGTTCTCTTACAATTTCACGAATAATATTATTATCAGGAACACGGATTCCAACAGTTTTTTTCACCTTAAAATATTTTGGCAAATTATTGTTTGCTTCAAGAATAAAGGTAAACGGACCGGGCAGATTTTTCTTCATCAATTTAAAAACCGTGCTCGAAATAGGTTTTGTATAATCTGAAATATGGCTTAAATCGCTGCAAATGAATGAGAAATTATTTTTTTCAACCTTCACTCCTTTAATACGGGCAACTTTTTCAACTGCTTTTGCATTTGTGATATCGCAACCTAAACCATATACAGTGTCGGTCGGATAAATTATCAAACCCCCATTTCGTAAAACTTCTACAATTTTTAGAATCTCGCGAAGGTTTGGATTTTCATTAAATAATTTTACCAACATATTATATTTACTTTAGCCATCCAAAAGTACCTTTACTTTTTTTCAGAAACAACATTTTTATTTGTTATGCAAATTATTATTACTTCCGACGGTTCGCACACAATTTATCTGCCCGAAATGGATGAACAATACCATTCGGTAAACGGAGCTGTTACAGAATCAAAATATGTTTATATCGAAAAAGGGTATAAATTTCAAACAGCTGAAAGTCCTACCGTTTTCGAGGTTGGGTTTGGAACCGGGTTGAATTGTTTTCTTACTGCCTTAATTGCTGAAAATGAAAAAAGACCTACGTTGTATTACTCTATCGAAAATTTTCCGCTTGCAAAAGAAATTACCAATCAGCTCAATTTTTCACAGCTCTTGTCAAACCCTGACAAACAACTTTTCAATAAAATTCACGATTGCAATTGGAATGAGCCTGTGAAAATCTCAGAATACTTCAAACTAAAAAAAATTAAAGCTGATTTAACAAATTTTGATTTTGAAGGAATTGAAAAAATTGATGTTATATATTATGATGCTTTTGGTCCTGACAAACAACCGGAAATGTGGACGCCACTGATTTTCAACAACATATCAAAATCGACAGCACCTAACGGTGTTTTGGTAACTTACAGTGCCAAAGGAGAAGTCCGACGCCGTTTTTCAGCCTGTGGGTTCGAAATGGAAAGACTTCAGGGGCCGCCCGGAAAAAATCAAATGTTAAGGGGAATAAAAAAAGTGTCAAAGATTTAATTGCCAAAAAATTACATTATATTCGCACGCTTTATAAAAAAGAATAAATGACCGATAAAAAAATATCCGGCGAACTCGAAAGTTTTAGTTATGCACTTGGAATGAGTATTGCTGGAAACCTGATTCAGACAGGCGTTAAAACAGTAAATCCAGAGTTTTTTTTGAACGGCTTTAAAGATGTTTTCAAGGGTGGTGAAACAATGATTCACCCCGAAGAGGCCAATGAAATTCTCGAAGACTTTATAGGAAAATTAAACCGTAATAAAGGTGCAGGAAACCTTGAAGAAGGCAAAAAATTTTTAGCTGAAAACAAGAAAAAACAAGGTGTTGTTGAACTGCCCAGTGGATTACAGTTTAAAGTTCTGACAGAAGGCGAAGGAGAAATCCCAACTATAAACGATCAGGTAAAATGCCATTATCATGGTACTTTAATTGATGGTACTGTGTTCGATAGTTCTGTTGAACGCGGGCAACCTGCAGTTTTTCCGGTTAACGGTGTAATTCAGGGTTGGGTTGAAGCACTTCAATTAATGTCAACTGGTTCGAAATGGAGATTATTTATTCCTTCAGATCTTGCCTATGGTAGTCACGGTGCGGGTGGGGCAATCGGCCCAAACTCAACACTAATTTTCGACGTGGAATTATTAAAAATTATATAAATATTTTAACAACATGAAAAACAGTATCATTTATGGTCTGGTAATCGTTTTAGCGCTAAGCGCTTCGTGCCAGCAGGGAGGAAAAACGGTTAAACTTACTTCGAACATCGATTCAGTTAGTTATGCAATTGGAGTTTTAGTAGGTTCTAACAACACAAAACAGCTTGAAACAGCGCCAGGTGGCAGCGAAATCAACAGAGAGGCAATGTCCGCAGCTTTCCGTGCATCATCGGTTGGCGAAGAAACAGCAATGACACCGGAAGAAGCAAATGAACTGGTTCGCAAATTTTTCGAAGGAGCTGGTGAAAGAGAAGCACAAAAAAATCTTGAAGAAGGAAATGCATTTCTTGAAAAAAATAAATCACGCGAAGGTGTTACTACTACCGAAAGTGGTTTGCAATATGAAATCCTGACTGAAGGAACTGGTGCAAAACCTACTGCTGAAGATCAGGTTCGCGTGCATTATCATGGTACTTTAATTGATGGAAAAGTTTTCGACAGTTCTGTTGATCGCGGAGAACCTGTAGTATTTGGCGTTAGCCAGGTTATCCCGGGTTGGACAGAAGCCTTGGAATTGATGCCTGTTGGTTCAAAATGGAAAATTTATCTTCCGGCATCTATTGCTTATGGCGAACGCGGTGCAGGTGGTGATATCGGCCCAAACTCGGCACTTATTTTCGAAGTTGAATTGCTCGAAATTGTGAAACCGGAGACAACAAAATAATCGTTGATAAGATTATTATAAAAACCCTTTGCAGATTATTTCTGCAAAGGGTTTCTTTTTTTATTTTTAACCAATAAAATTCAAAGTATCAAAATAATATAACTTATGGCATTGAGTGTAAAAGGCAGAATTTACCAAATATTAAAACCAGAAACTGGTGTTAGTAAGGCGGGGAAAGAATGGAGTAAACAAGAGTTTGTAATTGAAACAGAAGAGCAATTTCCAAGAAAAGTTTGCTTCACGTTGTTTGGAGATAAAACTTCACTGATCAGCGGATTATCAGCCGGAGAAGAGGTTGATGTTGCTTTTAATATTGAATCGAGAGACTACAACGGAAAATGGTTTCATAATATTAATGCCTGGAAAATCGATAAAGTTTCTGCAAATCAAAGAAATGATGGACCTCCGGAATACAGCATGAACGACATTCCACCTGAAATGGATGAAGATGCAGGTGATTTGCCATTCTAAAATCTTAGGAAAATATCCAATATAAAACAATCAATACACAATTTTCAATTTACAGAGATTTCTCTTTTTGGATATTGAATATTGGACGTTCATTATTGGATATTTTTTTATTGAATTATTGCTCCCTCGTAAAAACAGGATTGTCAGCCTTTGACAAACGCGAATTAAATGAATAACCTTCAGTATCAAATGCAA
>DAOPKR010000053.1:0-12388 GCA_035391305.1 Draconibacterium sp. | reverse complement strand
TTGTCAGCCTTTGACAAACGCGAATTAAATGAATAACCTTCAGTATCAAATGCAAGTAAATCAGAAGGATCTGTGATATTATTCTCAATAATATAGCGGCACATTAATCCGCGTGCGCGTTTGGCAAAAATCGAAATCATTTTGTAAGTGCCATTTTTAAATTCTTTAAAATCGGGTGTTATAATATCTGCCTTCAGCTTTTTCTTATTGATACTTTTAAAATATTCATTTGATGCAAGATTCACTAACAAATTGCTTCCTGATTCACCAACAGCTTCATTTATTTTATTTGTAATCAGAGGATTCCAAAAAGAGTATAAATCTTTTGATTTGTAGTATTTGAGTTTCGTACCCATTTCCAAACGATATGGCTGTATTAAATCAAGCGGTTTCAGAACACCATAAATTCCTGATAAAATCCGCAATTTGCTTTGTGCACGTTCAAACTGTTCTTTTGAAAATGTTGTTGCGCGTAATCCCTGGTAAACATCGCCGTTAAATGCTAAAATTGCCTGTTTGGCATTTTCAGGAGTGAATGGTAAATGCCATTCCTGGAATCGCTTGAAATTCAACTCGCCCAAATCGGCCGAAATTCCCATCAGCTCCGATATTTTTTTAGGGTTCATGGTTTTCAACCGTCCTACTAATTTTTCCGATTCATTTAAAAACTCAGGAATCGTAAAATCACTGATTTTGGGTGGAGTTTTGTAATCGAGAGATTTCGCCGGCGATATTACTATTAGCATATTTATTCTTTGAATTTATTTAAATACCTCGTTGCAACGAACCAATTGCCTGCTGAATTGAAGCTTTATCCTGTGCCGAAATTCCTTCAGTTTCCAAAGCCTGCTGATAGACTTTTAATGCTTCCCGTGTTTTTCCGTCTTTCATATAAATATCAGCCAAAAAGCTAACTGCCGTTAAATATTGGGGGTTTATTTTCAGAAGTTCGATAAGCGTTTTAACTGCTTCAGTTTTTTGATTGTTTTGAACCTGGTAAAACGCCAGTGTGTAAGCATACTTTGGTTCTTCCGGCTGATTATCAGCGGCAATTTTCGCAAAACCTACTGCTTCTGTTAAATCCCTTGAAGCTGAAATAACGCTCAAATTATAGGCAGCAACAGCCTGGTTTGGATTTGCTTTAAGTGCAGTTCTTAATGCCTGTTCAGCTTCGCCCATTTTCCCCTGTTCAGCTAAAAGTAATCCTAAATTCAGGTTTGCTGCTTCGTTCTCAGGATCGACAACAAGTACTTTTTTCAAATTTTCTTCAGCCTTCGCGGTATTTCCAACATAGGAATATAGAACACTGCTGTTTATCAATGGCATTAAGGATTCAGGATACAAGCGGGCCGCAGTTTCGTACGATTCTAGTGCTTTACCTGCATCACCCTGATTTTGATAAAACAACCCAAGATTGTAATGCGAACTCCAGTCGTCGGGGCGCGAAACCACTGAAGTCATATATTCCTGGGTTGCTTTTGCCACTATTTCGCTTTCAGTGGCTGTAAATTGTTCTTTTGGGAAAAGTGCCAGCGAACTTGCGGCTGAGATACGAACCAAACGAATTTCATCGTTACAAGCGTTAAGCAGCGCTGTCTTTGCCTCGGCACTGACGTTGCCATTCAATTCAGCAGCAGCAGATGATCTGACTAACGGCGATTTACTATTCAATGCTTTAATAATAGTTGCCCATTTCTGATCTTTATTGCAATTTCCCAATGTACGAATAAAAGAAGCTGTAACAACTTCGTTTAAATCTTCTTTTTCAATGTGTTCCAGTATTTTATTTAGGTTCGACCAATCGTTTAAACGGGCGCTTTTTAATAATCCGGCCCATTTCATTGTTTCCTCCTGGTAGTTTCCATTTTTGCGTTTCTTCACAATATTATTTGCCCATTCAGCTGATTTATCGGTGTGGCACATGTTGCAGGCATTTGGCGAATCAAACAGGATTGTTGCTTCCGGCATTGGTGGCCTGAAAGAGTGGTCGCTGCGGTTCATATTTCCAAATACGGTTTTTGGCATGTGGCAATTGATACAAACAGCCCCCGGACTTCCTGCCTGGTGACCGGAATGTGCAACTACGTCAGCAACCCTTTCGGCATGACATTTTTTACAGGCATCGTTTGGGTTGTCTTTAAATCTGTCTCGTCCGCTCGAAGTGTGGCACATAACACAATGCATCTCTCCGTTGTCGTTGCATACATTCATCATCCAGCCGGTGTATGTATAGTTTTCGCCGAGGTCGCGTCCATCGGGATAAAAATCTGTATTGTCGAGCACTGTCAAATCATAATTATCAAAAAACTTTTCGCCAGGCATGTAACTTGGCGTAATCGGGTGCATTTTGGCATGGCAGGGTGCACACGACCAATTGTGCTGATCAGGAGTATATACCGAAGTAGAAATCAAACCGAGTTCTTTTTGTTCTACCCCTTCTTTTGCATTTTTAAATATCCGGACATGATTCCCACTTGGCCCGTGGCATGTTTCGCAATTGATACCGGGTTCGTTCCATGTTGAATTATATGTGTCAGTTGTTAAATCGAAATTTGTTTCCAACTGACTTACATGACAGCTGTAGCACGAAGAGTTAAAATTGTACATCCTGTCTCTCCATGGAAGTGCCTGATCTGTCATTCCTTCCGGGAAATGCCGAAGAGCAGATTGTGGGTTATTGTACCATGCTTTATGGTTTAAATTGTAGGCTAAAGGAATGGTTTGCAGTTTCCCTTTATCAAGTGGTGTAAGAAAATAATAAACATTCTTTCCGCCCAAAACCCAAACAACATCGTAGTTTATACTACTTTTTCCATCTGTTTCAACCATGGTTATTGTAGAATCTCCGATATTAATTTTGTAGGTTTTACCTTCCAGGGAAAAAACTTCACTATCAGGTAAATTTTCGTTTTTAACAAATTCTGCATTAACAGGCTGCATTGCTTTTCCATGATGCGAGGGTGACCAAAGATCGTAAAACTTCTCGTGGCATTCTATACAACTCCCTGACCCCACATATTCGTTTTCCATATTTTGTAAGTTTTGCCTTTTTGTGCACGAAACCGCTAAAAACACAAAAACCCCTAACCACAAAACCCAGCTTTGATTTTTCATAATCCTATATTTATTACTTACAAATATTGTAAAAATTCATTAAAGATTAAGGCTAAATGATTTTGTTAAAGGAATAACATTTCCAGCAAACTCTGTATGAGGAGTTTTCCCTCTTTTTCAGTGTTGAAGTCAGATTAAACCAAACGTTCAATTAATAATAAATAATCAGAAATAAAACTTTTTACACTCATCATTATATTGAGTAAAACTTATTTTAGCAGAAATAAAAATCTCAGGTTATTATGAAAATCGGAATCCTTCGTGAAAATAAAACTCCAATCGACAAGCGAGTACCTTTAACTCCTGAACAATGTGTTGAAGTTCAGGAAAAATTTCGCGATATTAAAGTTGTCGTTCAAGCGAGCAAAATACGTTGTTTTAATGATTCAGAATATGAATTATTGGGAATAGATATTAGTGAAGATTTAAGTGACTGCGATATACTTTTGGGAGTAAAAGAAGTTAAAAGTGAAGAATTTCTTGAAGGCAAAATATATCTTTTTTTCTCGCATGTTATTAAGAAGCAGGCATATAATAGACTTCTGCTGCAGAATGCATTAAAAAGAAAAATCCAGCTTATTGACTATGAAACTTTGACGAATCGTGAAGGGCTTCGAATAATCGGGTTTGGACGATTCGCCGGTTTGGTTGGAGCTTACAGTGGGATTAGGGCATTCGGATTGCGAAATAAATTGTTTGAATTAAAACCTGCTTACTTATGTGATAATTTGGAGGAAATGCTAAAACAACTGGATAACATTGACCTGCCACCTGTAAAAATTGCATTAACCGGAAATGGGAGAGTTGCCAGCGGTGTTATTGAAGTTCTTGGCCATCTTAAAATTATGCGTTTGTCACCCGGGGAATATCTTGAAATTGAAGTACCCGAAATACCTGTTTTTGTGCAGTTATTGCCTGAAGATTATGTACGCCGCAAAAATGGTTATGAGTTTGATTTGTTCCATTTTTACACGCATCCTGAAGAATATGAAAATACATTTTTGCCCTTTGCCGCTAAAACTGACATTTTGCTTGCTTCAGCTTACTGGGATCCAAAAGCTCCGGCACTTTTTAAAACTGAAGAAATGAAGCGGGCGACATTCAGAATATCAGTAATATCTGATATTACCTGCGATATTGAAGGCTCAATCCCATCTACAAAACGTGCATCATCAATCAATGATCCGTATTATGACTACAATCCTGAAACCTGCGAACTGGAACCTGCATTCTCTTCAAAATTAAATATAACTGTTCAGGCGGTTGATAATTTGCCCTGTGAATTGCCCAAAGATGCTTCACTCGATTTTGGCCGGAACTTAATTGATAAAGTATTCCCAAGTCTTTTCGGAGAAGATACTGATGGAATTATTGAAAGGGCCAGCATTACAAAAAACGGAAAACTTACACAACGGTTTGAATATTTACAGGATTTTGCTGATGGCAAATAAAAAAGCCATCCGCTGCAAAACGAATGGCTTTAGTAATACCAAATTGATTTATAAAGATATCTGTTTAAACACAGACATAAATTATATTTTTAGCTTTTCATCAGCACGTTTATTTACTTTACTACCAATTAAAGCGTAGAAAAGTAAGTAAGCCAAACCTAAGAATGGAACCCAGAACGAAGGTAAATATCCTGCTATATCAGAAACTCCACCTTGTATAATTGGAAGTAATCCACCACCAACTACCATGGTCATAAAAATACCTGAAGCAACGGCAACGTATTTTCCAAGACCTTCAACTGCAAGGTTGAAAATACCACCCCACATAATTGAAGTACATAAACCAACCAATACCAGAAACAAGGCTTTAACAGGCACATTGGCAATTCCGAAACTTAAACCGGCATCAGAACTTTGGAAAACAGGCATTCCCATTTCGGCTGTTGATGGAAATAAAATGGCTAAAAGTACCAACACCATACCAACTCCGGAAGCTGCGGTAAGCATCATTTTACTGGAAATAACTTTACCCAAACTTGCACCAAACAAACGGCCAATAAGCATTAAGAACCAGTAGGTTGCAACAACCGAACCGGCAGTAGTAGGTCCAATAGAGGTTTCTGACAACCAGAAGAACATGGTTCCAGGAACACCAACTTCAACACCAACATACACGAAAATACCAATTGCACCCAAAATAAAGTGACGGAATTTTAATGCACCTGACATTAAACTTGATAACGATTCTTTTGCATACTCCATGGCTGGCTCAGGAATTTTAACAAAAAGAAGTACGAAGAAAATAAGTGCAAAAACACCCATTGCAATGTACATCACAGGAAATATGTCAGAAATTTGAGATTTTGCTGCTTCACCAATTAAAATACCTACAAAAGCAGGTGTAAATGTAGCCATAACCGAGTTGAAAGAACCACCAATCTGAATAAACTGGTTTCCTCTATTACCGCCACCACCAAGGGTGTTCAACATTGGGTTAACTACGGTGTTTAACAAGGTCATTGAAAAACCGGCAACAAAAGCACCTGTTAAATAAACAGTAAAAGCTGTTCCTTGTCCGGCATAACCCGAAGCATACTGAATTGCTATTCCGACAAATCCTACAGCAATTGCGAGAAGAGCCGTTTTCTTGTAGCCAATACGTTGTAATAAAATTCCTCCGGGAATTCCCATAACTGCGTAGGCAATAAAGTTCATTGCATTACCCAGGGTTCCCTGTAGGTTACTTACACCAAATTGCGATTTTAACACAACTCCCATCGGATATGCCAGGTTGGTAACAAATGAGATCATACCAAACAGCAGGATCATCATAAAAATAGGTACTGTGTAATTTTGTTTTTTAGCTTCCATAAATGATTTTTAATTGATTTTAGTTGATAAAAATTATTCTATTTTATAATTCATTCGGTTTATGTTGTTGTCAACTGTAAAGGCAAAGATTGTTACAACTTTAGCATTTTGTAGGCAAAGATAAAATAACGTATCTAATAGCCATCTTTTATGCTTCCTTTTTTGCTGAATCAATAATCTTTTCAGTTGAAAGTATTTTAACTACTTACAAATCAAGATTTACAGCACCTTTTGCCCTGATGAATAATTTGTGGCAGCTTCCTTTTCCATAAACATGTTCAAGTGTTTTTACATATTCATCCAATTTATT
This sequence comes from Draconibacterium sp., assembly GCA_035391305.1. Lineage (GTDB taxonomy): Bacteria > Bacteroidota > Bacteroidia > Bacteroidales > Prolixibacteraceae > Draconibacterium. The sequence goes on along the minus strand of DAOPKR010000053.1, from coordinate 6,142 downwards.
CTGAGGTACAAAGGCCTGAATTGTACCACCAAACCCACCACCATGTACACGCCATGCACCCGAGCCTTTCAAAATCATTTCGCTTAACGCAAGCGCCAAAGATACTACCTGCTCGTCTTTGTGTACAACATCAAAAATATTCTGGTTATACATATATGAACTGTAACCTGATTCAACAACCATTTTTAAGAATGATTGAAAGTCATTATTTTCAAGCGCTGCAACTTGTTCAACTACTCTTGCATTATCACCCTGAAAGTGGTAGGCACGAAGGATTGCCCTGTCACCTGTTCTTTCACGGATAGTTGGAATATTTTCAACTATCTGATCCAAAGTAACCTCCCTTAAAACCTTAGCCCCCAACACGGCTGCCACCGATTTCATTTCAGTTGGCAACGATGCATATTCAGCCTGTGATGCAGCATCATCATGACCTCCGCCAACATCGGTAATAACAAGCGCAAAACCTGTTGAAACAAAATCAAAATCAACTTCTTTTACAATTGGGTTTGCGGGATCTTTAAAATCAATGGTAATTAATCCACCCACCGAACAAGCTGTTTGGTCCATCAATCCGCAAGGTTTTCCAAAATAATTGTTTTCGCTCCACTGCCCAATAATTGCATTTTCAACGGCGCTCATTTTACCATCGTTGAAAAGATTGTTAATGATTGCACCAACCAAAACTTCAAAAGAAGCAGATGAACTCAAACCTGACCCTTTTGGCACGCGACCTTCAATACAAGCATCGAAACCTCCTATTTTATAACCATTTTCTTTCATTTTGGCTGCAATACCTTTTACCAGCGACGTTGAAGTATAAAATTCAGCTTCATTTGGTTTGAAATCTGTAAGTTCAACGTGGAATTCAGGATATCCGGCAGATTTTATCCGAATTGTGTTTGTACCGTTTGCTGCAGCAACAGCAATATTATCGAGATTGACAGCTCCTGCCAAAACCCGTCCGTAGTTATGATCGGTGTGGTTTCCACCAATTTCTGTCCGGCCGGGTGAACTAAAAAGTTGAACATCATCCGCCTTAAAAGTATTTTCAAAATCATACATTAGTTTTGCATACCTTTCAGACTGTTCTTTTAATGCCGACGGATCGGCACCGTATAATTCTTTGAATAACGGATGGTTTCCGCCGTTAATCTTGTCAATCAAACTGTTAATTTTTGTCATAATATTCTATTGATTCTATTTATAATTAAATTGGTTTTATTTCACTTTTTAGTTTTTTTTATAAAAATTAAACTGGTGGGCACCAGTAGGGACAAAGGTATATTTTAAATGTATTTTCAAATATGGTAAAATGATTTAAAAAACATTTAAATATTACAAACTATTTCGAATAATCAATTTCGATGGATTTCGATAATGCCCCGTTTTTTTGTTTAACACCATATCGGCCAGTGTTTTACCCATTTCAACAAAATCAGAGGAAATAGTTGTAATTCCCCCGGCAACAACTTCCTTAAGCACTGTGTCATTAAATGAAACTATTCCAAATTTCTTTCCCAGTTTATATTTGTACTCTTTTGCAATTTTCACAATTTCAACTAAATCGTTATCCGAAATCACAAAATAAGCTTCATATAATTCTGGTTTCAGCCCTTCAAGAGATTTAACAACCTGGTGCTTAAAGCCGTTTTCAATACAAAACCTTTCAAATCCCTTTACTCGTTCTCCCGGTTCTTTTCCTCCGGCATGAACAAAAATTAATTTTCTGTATTTCTTTAATAAAAAAAGCCCTTGATTTAAAGCATCATAAAAGTCATTTTCAAAATCCTGATAAACAGCGGGATACATCCTTAAATCGGGTTTTAACCGATCTAAAATATACACTTTGTCTTTTGGAAACTTAGAGAGTAAATGGCTTGTATTATCAAAAGTTGCAGGCATAATTACATAAGAAGTATAATTACCCATGCTTTCTGCAACAAGACTTTTAAATACTTTAAAATTAAAATGATGAAAATAAATATCAACTACACCTTTCGATTTAAAACTTGCCATCAGCGAGTTGTATAAATCTTCCTTAAATGAGTTTAATTCATCGAAAAGAACAAAAATATTCTCTTCATAAGTAATTTCTGTTGTAATAATGTAATACCCTTTGCCGGGTTGGCTAAGCAGTACCCCTTTGGCTTTCAATTCGCTAAAAGCCAGCATTACCGTGTCTCTGCTCAAATTTAGTTTCGAACATATTTCATTTATCGATGGAACTTTATCTCCTTTTTTTAGTGCCTTTTTTTCGATTGCAACTAAAAGAGAATTAACAATTTGCCTGTATTTTGGCAACGAAGATTTTGGATCGATGTGTATAATGCGCTTTAACATTGGTTAGTTAGATTTCTACAAAAGTAAAAAGATAAATGATTTAAAAAGCATGTTATAAAACACTACCGTTACCAACCAGTTTGTTTTCCCTTTTTTTGCACCTTTGAACTTTACTCATAAATAATAAAACATTATAAAATGAAAATTGAAATAACAACTTTTGGGAAATTACATGACGGAAGCCCTGTTAAGCTTTTTACACTTAAAAACGACAATAAACTTGTAATAAAAATTACCGATTACGGAGCAATAATTACAAGTATAGAAATGCCTGATAATAAAGGGAATGTCGAAAATATAGTTTGTGGTTTTGACAAACTGGAAACTTATATTAGCGATGAATACCTGGGAAGTTACCCTTATTTTGGCGCTATAATTGGCCGTTTTGGAAACCGAATTGCAGAAGGGAATCTTCAGGTTGAAGGAAAATCATACAAATTGGCAATCAATAACGGCCCCAACCACTTACACGGTGGAAAAACAGGTTTCGACCGCCGGATGTTTGATGCTGAAGCTTTTGAAAACGAAAATGAAATTGGTGTAAAACTAACATATTTGAGCCCCGATATGGAAGAGAATTACCCCGGAAATCTTAAAGTTACCTGCATTTATACCTTAAATAACAAGAATGAACTGGGCATTGAATATTTTGCGGAAACAGATAAAACAACGGTTGTAAATTTAACCAATCACACCTACTTTAATTTAACCGCCGGAAAAGAAAATATTTTAAACCACGAACTGGAGTTAACAGCCACAAAAATGACTGAAATGACGGACCAGATTCCAACCGGGAAAATTATCCCGGTTGCCGGCACGCCTTTCGATTTTAATGTTTCGAAAAAAATAAATCACCGAATGACTGAAGTTCCAATGGGATACGACGATAATTTTGTTTTGGACAATGAATCGGGCAAATTAAAATATGTTGCGACTTTAAAAGAAACAAAAAGCGGCAGAAAAGTTGAAGTACTCACGACTCAGCCCGGCGTTCAGGTTTACACTGGTTACTGGAACCCCGAATTAATTATTGATGGAAAGAAAAAATTTGGCAGCTTTTCCGGAATCGCCCTTGAAACGCAGCACTACCCTGATTCGGTTAACCAACCGGGGTTTCCGTCAACCATTTTAAAACCTGGCGAAAAATATAACGAAACTACAATTTACAGGTTTAATGCTGAATAATTCAAAAGCCCGGGACCGGGCTTTTTTTTTCATGCAATTTCAATTTCCCTTTTTGACATTTTTTTATGTAAGTTTGGGTTAACTTAAATTCTATTTATTCCAATATGAAAACTATAGTCGAACTTTTTGAAACTGCAATCACAAAATTCCCCGAAAATATTTACTTGTGGGAGAAAAAAAATGGCAAGTACGAAGGAACTTCATACAAAGAAACACACGACCAAGTTCTAAACCTGGCAGCTGGATTAGTTGAAATTGGTTTCAAAAAAGGCGATCGGGCAGCTTTGGTTGCTGACGGAAGGAATGACTGGATTATCAGCGAACTTGGCATTTTGTACGCTGGCGGTATAAATGTACCGCTTTCAATCAGGCTCGAAACCAACGAAGTTGCTTTCAGGTTAAAACACAGCGGTGCAAAATTTATTTTCGTTTCAAAACTTCATACGGCTAAAATAGAAGAAATCAGAGCGGATTTGCCCGATCTTGAAAAAGTTATTTTTATTGACGGGAAAGAAAATCCTGGAGAAAAAGATATTAATTATACCGATTTGATGAACCGGGGAAAAGAACTCAGAAAAACAAATTCCGGTTTTTACGATTCGATTTGGATGAATATCCAGCCAAATGATATGGCTAATATTTCATACACCTCGGGAACCACTGCCGACCCAAAAGGAATAATACTTTCGCACCTGAATTATGCGGCCAATGTTGTTCAGTCAAACGGACTGCTTGACCTGCATCCACATTGGAAAACCCTTGCAATTCTGCCCTGGGATCATGCATTTGCCCACACAACCTGTCTCTATGTTTTTATGTATAAAGGCGCAAGTATTGCATCGGTAGAGATTGGGAATACACCGCTCGAAACATTAAAAAATATCCCTAAAAATATTAAAGAGGTACAGCCACACATTATGATGAGTGTTCCGGCTTATTCAAAAACTTTCAGAAAGAATATTGAAGCCGGAATAAGGGCAAAAGGCGAAACACTTTATAAAGTATTTAAGTTTGCTTTGAAAGTGGCATACAAATACAACGGAATTGGCACTGATAAAGGGAAAGGGTTCCGGTTTTTATTAAAACCGCTTCTTTCTGTTTTTGACTCAATTCTGTTTAAAAAAATACGCGAAGGATTTGGTGGCAACCTCATGTTTTTTATCGGTGGAGGTGCTATTCTGGATATCGAAATGCAAAAGTTTTTTTATGCGATTGGGTTACCAATTTGCCAGGGTTACGGACTTACAGAGGCGTCACCTGTTATTTCATCAAATGTGCCTAACTGTGTAAAATTTGGTTCATCGGGGAAACCTGTTGATAATATGGAATTGAAAATTGTTGATAACGATGGCAAAATTTTGCCTCAGGGCGAAAAAGGCGAAATTTGTATAAAAGGCGAAAATGTAATGCTGGGTTATTGGAATAACCCAACTGCAACAGCGGAAACCATTAAAAAAGGATGGCTCCACACCGGTGACATGGGCTACGTTGACAGTGAAGGATTTTTATATGTTTTAGGAAGGTTTAAAAGCCTTTTAATTGGCAACGACGGAGAAAAATACAGTCCTGAAGGAATTGAAGATGCCATTTTAATTCATTCGCCCTCCATTCAGCAAATAATGCTTCATAACAACCAAAATCCATATACAGTTGGAATGGTGGTTCCAGATATGGAAGCTTTAAACCGTCAGTTAAAACAACTGGGAATCGAAAAAGGAAGTGATGCTGCAAAATCAGAGATTTTGAAAATCATTCAAAGTGAAATCAGCCAGTTTAAAAAAGGAGGAAAATACGAAGGTATGTTTCCTGAACGCTGGATTCCATCGGCAGTTGCTGTTCTTCCAACTACTTTTAATGCCGATAATAAAATGCTGAACGCCATGTTGAAAATGGTGCGTGGTAAAATCACCGAACATTATGAAAAAGAGCTTGAATTTCTTTTTAAACCACAAGCAAAAAATATAGAAAACGAAATGAATCTGGAAGCGTTAAAAAAGTGGAATTGATTCTGGATACCGGATGTGATGAATAATGTTGTCAAGTCGTCGTAATTAATATATTTATCATTGTTAAAGTGTTTAACCAACCATGATAACTGCGAAAACAAGACAGTCATGGCAACCTTTCCGTCTTCTTTCCATCGTCTCCCAACTTCCAACTTCACCCTCTTCACTCGTGTTTTGTTGTTCATTTTTTTGTATTTTTGCATTCCATTTTACCGGGGCTGATTGGTTTTGACAGCGGGTAGAAGAGGCAGGTAAGCATGCAAGGTTTGGATTGTTGACCTTTTAAAATAATGATCAAACTATAATTGGCGAAAATAACTACGCTCTTGCTGCGTAACCGAATCAAGTAAGTTACCTTTATTCCGAAACAAGGTTTTGGAACGAGACATCGCCCGGATGCTAATGCTTTGAAGCGGTCCGATCAGGTGGTGCAAGTAAATCGAAGCTAGTTTAAGTGAGGCTCTGGCACTTTTACGAAAATAAAAGAGATAAGGTAAATATTGGTGGCCCTGATCCGGTGTTTATTCGAAAAACAAGTCTGGGGATAAGCATGTAGAAAGCTTGTTGCTTCCTCGTTTGGACGCGGGTTCGACTCCCGCCAGCTCCAC
>DAOPKR010000052.1:19397-27764 GCA_035391305.1 Draconibacterium sp. | reverse complement strand
GTGACCCTGGAGAGACTCGAACCCCCAACCTTCTGATCCGTAGTCAGATGCTCTATCCATTAAGCTACAGGGCCAGTTTGTTTTTCTTTTAAAGCGGTGCAAATATAATACTTTTTGATAATTATTCTAAAAATAGAAGTTTATAAGCGAAATTTTAAGCTGTACCATTAATGTTTAATCTTCATCTGTTTCGTCGTCGTCTTCTTCAAAATCATCAAATTGCTCTTTTTCACTGTGTTTCAGCATTTCAAGAATTTCGGTTCGCGACATTATTTTTACATTGGTTACTATCATATCATCATCAAGAAAATCGCCATATTGGTTACATTCTTCGATTATATTCCTGAAAATTTGTTTTAAGTCAGATTGAAGCGGAAGCATTGCCAAAACCGTAGAAAAACCTTCTGAAAAATCCATCGATTCAAACTCTCCGTCGTGTTTGTTCAGCTCAAAAATGACTTCATCTTTCAGTATTTTTTGTTGTACCGCATTTAATAATAACTCCTTTTTTTTATTGATAAAGACAACGTAATATCTCAGTTTCTGTCCTTTTCCACCCAGACCTGTCGAAATAAATACCAACTGTTCATCAAGCAATGAACTTTGAATCAGCATTCTGCTTTCCTGGAATGCCAGCACTGCCCACTGTTTAATTTCACCAACTGCCACACCAACAAATTTTTCAAGTGTGCGAAACGCCTTTACATCATCAATTACAGCAATTGACAGTAGTAATTCTTTTTTTCGTTCATCACTTATTTCAGGTAAAAAAAGTTGATCGCGGTTTTCAAAGTATTCCTTCTCATTGTTTTTCGAACGCACTTTCCGGGCATGTTCAAAATACTTCATCTGCACATCTATATCAATTTGTTCTTCCAGTATGCTAAAATTGTCGGGCAAATCGTCAAGCACTTTCCGAATATTTTGATAAAATTCTTTCTCTTCCATTTGCAATAATAATTCGAACAAAAGTAGTTACTTGTTGTAATAACTAATGAAGATTTGCATTTTATTTAACATGATTACAAATGTACTCGTTTGATTAACATTGAAAGAACCGATTAATTGTTAGCTTTTGTACAATGATTAATCGTGCCGGTTTCATATGAGTTGAAATGGATTATATTTGTGCTTCTTATTTTTAATGATTATAAATACACTAAAGCGGGGAATGTGGCGAGGTGAAATTAAGTGAAGTAAAAAATAGTGAAATTGTTGTGATTACCAAGGTTCTTGGGCATGGTTCGTTTAGAAAAAGGATTTCTGAAATGGGCTTTGTAAAAGGAAAGGAAGTTAAGGTAATTAAGAGTGCGCCTTTCAATGGGCCGTTTGAATTTAAAATCATCAATTACAATGTGTCGCTTCGTAAATCGGAAGCAGATTTAATTGAAGTAGTCCCTTTAAGTGGTTTTGTAAAGGCGGAAAACGAAAATTATAAAGGTGTTATTGACCGCGATATCCACTTGGTTGACCAGTCGGAAAGGACCAAAAACATAAACATTGCACTTGTTGGAAACCCGAACAGTGGAAAAACAACTCTTTTTAATTTCATTTCCGGGTCAAAAGAAAAAGTTGGTAACTACAGTGGTGTTACGGTTGACATTAAAAAGGCAACTTTTAAAACCAAAGGCTACACTTTCAATTTTTACGATTTACCCGGTACATACAGTTTAACGGCATATTCGAAAGAAGAAATTTTTGTTCGTGAATTTATTTATGAGCAAACCCCTGATATTGTGATTAATGTGCTCGACACAACAAACCTCGAAAGAAATCTTTTTCTAACGACTCAACTTATTGACATGGATGTGCGTATTGTTGCAGCACTTAACATGTATGACGAACTTGAAAAAAAGAACCTGTTTTTCGACAAGGATGAACTGTCAAAACTGCTCGGAATACCCTTTGTTCCCACAATTAGCTCAAAGGGAATTGGTTTGGACAATTTAATTGATAAAGTAATTGACGTTTTTGAAGGGAAAGATAAAATAACCCGGCATGTACATATTAATTACGGCAAGGATCTCGAAAACGCAATTAATATTGTACGTCAGAAAATTAAAGAAAACAGGCCGATAACCGATAAAATATCATCGAGGTTTCTCTCCATAAAATTGCTTGAAAAAGATGAGCAGGTAGCATCACTTTTATCTCACTATGAGAACTTTGATGAAATTACGAAAACAACTCAAAAGGAAATTCACAGAATAGAAATACTTGAGAATGAAGAAAGTGAAACTGTAATTACCAACGCCAAATATAGTTTTATAACCGGCGCACTTAAAGAAACTTTTAAAGACAATTCACAAAGTGAGAAAACCCGCTCGGAAAAAATAGACAGCGTTTTAACTCATCCGGTTTTAGGTTTTCCGATTTTTTCATCCATCCTGTTTTTAATTTTTTACGCTACGTTTACTCTTGGGGCTTACCCAATGGATTGGATTGATAAGGGAGTGATTGCGTTTGGTGATTTTACTTCCGGACTGATGAACGATGGAATGTTGAAAGACTTAATTGTAAAAGGAATAATTAGCGGAACCGGAAGTGTCCTTGTTTTTCTGCCAAATATCCTGATTTTGTTTTTGTTTATTTCGCTACTTGAAGGTACAGGTTACATGGCGCGGGCTGCATTTATTATGGACAAGATTATGCACCGTTTCGGACTTCATGGACGATCGTTCATCCCAATGATTATGGGGTTTGGGTGCAATGTGCCGGCAATACTTGCAACCCGTTCAATGCGAAACCGTGGCGACCGGATCCTGACAATGCTTATTATTCCGTTTATGTCGTGCAGTGCGCGGCTGCCGGTTTATATACTGATAATTTCGGCATTCTTCGATAAGTATCAACCTTTGTATTTAATCGGAATATATGCCGTAGGTATTGTTTTTGCTTTTATTACAGCTCAGGTTTTGAATAAAACATTTTTCAGGAACAAAGAAACGCCATTTGTTATGGAGTTGCCAACTTATCGTTTGCCAACTTTTAGAAATGTGGTGTATCACATGTGGGATAAAACCCAGCACTATTTGCGAAAAATCGGCACGATTATTTTGGTTGGCGTTGTAATTGTGTGGGCGCTCGAATACTTTCCAAGAGAAACTAAAAATTCAGGAATAATAAAAAAGGAGATTCAGTCTGTTGCTCAAAATACCACCTTAAATCCTACTGAAAAAGAAAACGCTCTTTCAGAATTGGAAGTCAAACTGGAATCGGACAGGCTGATCAACTCATATCTTGGGCGAATTGGAAAGTTTATAGAGCCGGTAATGCGTCCACTGGGTTTTGATTGGAAGATGAGCATTGCATTGGTTGCCGGGCTTCCGGCAAAGGAAATTGTGATTAGCACGATGGGAGTTTTGTATCAGACAAAGGATGATGGAGATTCGGTTAATTTGCAACAAAAGCTAAAAAACGAAAAATTTGCAACAGGGAAAAGTAAAGGCGAAATTGTTTTTACAACGCCAACAGCACTTGCTTTTCTTATTTTTATTTTAATTTATTTTCCATGTATTGGGGTGGTGGTTGCTATAAAAAATGAATCGGAGTCTTGGAAATGGGCAGCATTTGCAGTATTTTACACCACTACGCTTGCATGGATTGCAGCTTTTTTGGTTTTTAATATAGGTAGTTTAATAGTATAAGGTGATTCAGGAGATTATTACATATATGATTATTGGGGCTGCAATTGCACTTGCAATCTCAAAGGTAGTTAAGAAATTTCGGGTTAAAAGAAAACCTGAAAAGAAAGTAGATTTTAAAAAAGATACAATTTCCTTGCACCATGATTGTTCTGACTGTTCAGCTGAATGCATGCTGCGTGATACAGTAAAACCCCGTATTATGGAAAATGCTGACTTGTGTAAAAAGACTGAAAAACAGGTTGATTTATAGCAGTTTGAGCTGATGAATGGTTTCTTCCGGATTTTTTGAGTTGAAAACAAAACTACCTGCAACAAGAACATCAGCGCCGATTTCAAAAAGTTTTTTCCCGGTTTCGAAATTCACACCTCCGTCAACTTCTATTAAACAGTCGGGATTAATTTTTTCGATGAGTTCCTTTAGTTGTCTTACTTTTTTGTATGTGTTTTCAATAAATGCCTGTCCTCCAAAACCAGGATTTACCGACATCAGTAAAACCATATCAAGATCAGTAATTATATCTTCCAAAACTGCAACAGGAGTATGCGGATTAAGGCAAACACTTGCTTTTACTCCCAGACTTTTAATATGTTGAATTGTGCGGTTCAGATGGGTACAAGCCTCATAATGAACTGTTATTATTGATGCTCCAGCTTTTACAAATGCTTCAATCAGCGAATCGGGGTTTACTATCATTAAGTGAACATCAAGAGGTTTCTGTGCAATTTTTTTTACATGTTCAATTACCGGTATTCCAAATGAAATATTCGGAACAAAAACACCATCCATAACATCGCAATGAATGAAACCGGCATCGCTGCGGTTAATCATTTCAATTTCGTTTCCGAGGATATTAAAGTTGGCTGCTAAAATAGAAGGTGCAATTATTCGTCCCATTATATAAACTGAGTTATTTGCCGAGATAGGCTTTTAAGAGTCTGTTTCGAAATTGGTTTTTTAATTTCTTGATAGCCTTTTCTTTAATCTGCCGAACTCTTTCCCGGGTCAATCCAAACTCATCGCCAATTTCTTCCAAAGTAAATGGTTGATATCCGTTTAACCCGAAATAATGCCTGAGAATTTCCGCTTCGCGTTCACCAAGGGTTGATAATGAACGTTCAATTTCCTTTCGTAATGAAACATTCATCAGTTCCTCTTCAGGATCGAGTGAATCATCGTTTAACATCACGTCATATAAATTTCCGGCTTCCTCGTCGCGAAGCGGGGCGTCCATTGAAACATGTATATTGGAGAAGTTTAGCGCATCTTCCACAATTTCAGGTTTGCTTTCCATTAAAACTGCAATCTCCTCAATTGTAGGCTCTCTCTGAAACTCCTGTTCAAGTTTATTAAAGGCTTTATTAATTTTATTTATCGAACCGATTTTATTTAACGGAAGGCGCACAATTCGGGCCTGTTCGGCCAAAGCCTGCAGAATTGACTGTCGAATCCACCAAACGGCGTAGGAAATAAATTTAAATCCCCTGGTTTCATCAAATCGTTCGGCAGCTTTTATCAATCCCAAATTTCCTTCGTTTATTAAATCAGGTAAACTTAATCCCTGGTTTTGGTATTGTTTGGAAACGGAAACCACAAAGCGGAGGTTTCCTTTAATAAGCATTTCCAGGGCTACACGATCTCCTGTTTTGATTCGTTTGGCCAATTCAACTTCTTTTTCAGCAGTAAGAAGCTCCACTTTACCAATTTCATGCAAGTATTTGTCAAGCGATAAAGTATCGCGGTTAGTAACCTGTTTTGAAATTTTAAGCTGTCTCATATGTTGAATTTGTTAACAATAAATTGATAAACAAGGCGTTAAAGTTATAATTTTTTTTATAAATACAAATTGGACTTTTTTATACGTAAAAACGAACACTTTGTAATAATAAAATGGTTTTATTTTAAAACGATTTCATTCATCAAATATTCCTTAAACATATTGTAATCGTTTTTTAGCATTTTGCTTTTCTTTTCTCCCTTCATAAAAGCTTCCAGTTTTTCAGGAAGCGGAACATTTCCTTTTCCTATTATCTCTTCAACCGTTTCGGTAAATTTTGCCGGGTGTGCAGTTTCTAAAAACACCCCAATCTGACTATCCGACAAATTCTCTTTTAATGCCTGAAAACCACAGGCACCGTGAGGATCGCACAGATAGCCGGTTTCTGAATACACCTTTTTAACGATTTCTTTTATTTGCGAATCACTGTAACAACTTCCGGTAATTATTTCCGAAATTGTTTTGTGCGAATTATTATATAAGTCAAGAATCCGTGCAAAATTACTTGGCGCTCCAACGTCCATGGCATTTGCAATGGTTTCAACCGACGGTTGTGCTTTATAATTTCCTGTTTTGAGGTATTTAAAAACTACATTGTTATCATTGTTTGCCGCAATAAACTTAGCAACCGGTAATCCCATTTCACGGGCAAAAAGTCCGGCTGTAATATTTCCCAGATTTCCGCTTGGCACCGAAAAAACAAGCGATTTGTTTTCGAGCAACCCCAATTTCTTTAAACTTGCATAGGCATTGAAATAATAAAAAGCCTGAGGAAGGAAACGCGCAACATTAATTGAATTGGCCGAGGTAAGTACAAGGTTTTCATTTAAATTTTTGTCAAGAAATGCAGTTTTTACCAGTTGTTGACAATCATCAAAAGTCCCGTCAATTTCCAAAGCTGTAATATTTTTCCCCAACGTTGTGAATTGGGATTCCTGTATTTTACTTACTTTTCCTTTCGGGTATAAAACAAAAACATGAATCCCCTCAACACCGAGAAAGCCATTGGCTACTGCACTTCCTGTATCGCCTGAAGTTGCTACAAGTACATTAACCTGTTTTTTTCTGTCGCTTAAAAAATAGTTGAGCAAACGTGCCATAAAACGTGCGCCTACATCTTTAAATGCAAGTGTTGGCCCGTGAAAAAGTTCGAGTGAATATATTGAATCTGTTACTTTTACAACAGGACAATCAAAATTCAAAGTATCAAAAACAATTTCCTTCAGTTTTGATTCTTCTATGTCTTCTCCAAAAAACTTTTTAGCTACTTCGAGACCAATTTCCCGGAATGTAAGATTTTGGATCTGATCAAAAAAAGATGGTTCAAATTTTTTGATTTGGGAGGGCATAAAAAGTCCGTTGTCCGCAGCTAATCCTTTTACAACTGCTTCTTTTAAAGAAACTTCGGGTGTATTTTTATTTGTGCTGTAATATCTCATTTACAGGTTCAGAATTATTGGCTATTTATATGGATTCAAAATTAGAAAACACTTTCATCATTCATAAACAACTTCTGAATATTTGAGAAAGTTTAATGATCTGTTCATAATACATGATAAATGTCATGAATGATAGAGATTTTTAATCTTGAAACAGGAAAATTTTAATAAATTGATTTCCGTTTATTGTTCCAAAAGCACCATTTTCAACACTGAATTCGTCATAAACTTTAACTTTATCAGGTTCAATGCCCGGATAATATATTGTAAATGGCACCGGGTCGTGTGTATGTGTTTTTAAAGCACAGGGCGTTGGATGATCGGGCAGGATTGCAATGGAAACAGGTTCATTCAATTTTTGGGTTTCTTCAATAATGTATTTAACCACACGATGATCGAGATATTCAATTGTTTTTGTTTTTAATTCAACATTGCCTTCGTGGCCGGCTTCGTCGCTTGCTTCAATGTGTAAATAAACTAAATTGTTGGTTTTTAGCGCTTCAATGGCAGCCTGAGCTTTTCCTTCGTAATTTGTATCGTACAATCCGGTTGCTCCTTCAACATGAATAACTTCCATACCTGCATAAACACCAATTCCATGCAGTAAATCAACTGCCGAAATCATTGCTGATTTCTCAATTCCAAACATTTCTTTTAATGTTGGCATTTGTGGTTTATAACCCGGCGACCATGGCCAGATACTGTTAGCCGGATCTTTTCCAATCTTTTTACGATTAATGTTTACCGGATGGGTTTTGAGTATTTTTTGCGACTCAATTATCAGTTGATTCAGTAATTCAGCAGTTTTATTGGCTTCCTCATTTTTTGGCTGAACCAGGACATCTCTGAATGGGGTTCCCGTAACATCATGAGGCGGAGTGCATTTCAAATCTTTAACACCATTTTTAACAACAAGTAAATGCCGGTATGAAACCCCGGGATAAAACCTGATTGTTTCACTGCCCAACTTTTCGTTTAAAAATTGAATAAGTTCGGCAGCTTCTGTTGTAGAAATATGTCCTCCGGAATGATTTTTTATTTTTTCGTCCTCTATTGTCAGCAAATTGCAGCGAAGCGCCAAATCTCCCGGTTTGATTTCAACTCCCATACTTGCGGCTTCCAAAACGCCCCTTCCTTCAAAAACTTTTTCCACATCATACCCCAAAACGGCCATGTTTGCAATTTCGCTGCCTGGGTGCATTGTTGCCGGCACAGTAGTAAATAAACCAGATTTACCATGTTCTGCAAGCCAATCGATATTAGGTTTTTTTGCCATTTGAAGCGGGGTTTTGCCTCCATAGTTTTCAAGGGGTTCATCGGACATTCCGTCGCCGAGTATGATAATATATTTCATTTTTTAATTGTCTTTGTTATAGAATGATTTTACTGGTTACCCTTAACTTATTAAACTTTAAACTTTAAACTCTGAACCCTGAACTTCCCCTCCATCTTAAATATTCGAAACTTTTATTAAATCGGCAAAAACTCCTGCGGCAGTTACTGAAG
>DAOPKR010000052.1:6042-19297 GCA_035391305.1 Draconibacterium sp. | reverse complement strand
TAAATATTCGAAACTTTTATTAAATCGGCAAAAACTCCTGCGGCAGTTACTGAAGCGCCAGCCCCATATCCTTTTATTAACATGGGAAACTGCTGGTATCTTTCGGTTGTATAAATTACCAGGTTGTTACTACCTTCCAAATCGTAAAACGGATGCTTTGAATCCACTTCCTGTAAACCCACTTCTGCAATTCCATTTTCAAAACGGGCAACAAATCGCCATTTTTTATTTTCAGCAGCAAGTTTTATACGTTTTTGTTCAAACTCAGCATCGAGTTGCGAAATATTCTGCCAAAAATCATCAAGCGTTCCCTGGAAAAACGAATCAGGAACAAATCTGTTAATCTTTATTTCATCCATCTCAATTTCATAACCCGATTCCCGGGCGAGGATGAGTACTTTGCGGGCAACGTCAATTCCGCTTAAATCAATTCGCGGGTCAGGTTCAGAGTAACCTTCGTCTTTAGCCATTTTTATGGTAAGACTCAGTGGAATTTCTGATGAAATTGTATTAAAAATATAGTTGAGAGTTCCTGAAAGTACAGCTTCTATTTTAAGTATTTTATCGCCTGAATTTACCAGATCGTTTAAAGTATTAATAATTGGTAATCCTGCACCAACATTGGTTTCGAAAAGGAATTTCACTCCTTTTTGCTTGGCGATTTTCTTTATTTCGGAATAATTTTCATAGTCAGATGATGCCGCTGCCTTATTTGCTGTTACGATTGAGATATTCGAACGAAGAATATCTTTGTAAATTGAGGATACCGCGTCTGAAGCAGTACAGTCAACAAACACCGGATTATAAATATTCATTTCCTTAATTTCCCGGGCAAAACCTGTTAAATCAGATTTTTTGTCTGAATTTTCGAGTATTTTTTTATAAGATGAAATATCAATCCCATCGCGGTTGAAAACCATTTTACGCGAATTGGCAACACCTGTTAATTTTATGTTGAGGTGTTTTTCCTTCAGCAATTTCGCCTGTTGTTTTTGCAATTGTTGAAGCAGGTTTCCGCCAACCGTTCCGGTTCCCATTAAAAATACGTTCAGCTCAACATTTTCAGAAAGAAAAAATGATTCGTGTACCACATTTAAGGTTTTGCGTAAATCCTCATTCCGGACTACCCACGATATATTTAATTCTGAAGCGCCCTGTGCAATTGCAATAATATTTATGCCGCTTTTCCCGATAGTAGAAAATAGTTTTCCTGCAATTCCGGTTGAGTGTTTCATGTTTTCGCCTACGATTGCCACAATTGACAGATCGGTTTCAATAAAAATTTTGTTGATTTGACCGTTGACAATTTCTTTTTCGAAATCTACCTGAATTGCATTTCTGGCAATTTCAACTGCATTTTCTTCAATTGCGATGCTGATTGAATTTTCTGATGATGCCTGCGAAATAAGAATCACATTCACATTTTCGCGTGCAAGCGCAGTAAAAAGGCGCATGGAAATGCCTGTAACTCCAACCATTCCAATGCCCTGCAAAGTAACCAGGGCAATACCGGAAATCGATGAAATACCTTTAATTATGCGCACCGGGCTGTTTTCGGCAATATGAGAAATCCTCGTCCCCTTATTTCCCGGCTCAAATGTGTTTTTTATTAGAATGGGAATGAGCTTTTTATAAACTGGCAGAATGGTTGGCGGATAAATAACTTTTGCGCCAAAATGCGACAGTTCCATTGCCTCTGAATATGTAAGTTCCGGAATAGTGTATGCTTTACTGATAATGCGTGGATCGGCAGTCATAAAGCCGTTTACATCAGTCCATATTTCAAGGATCTCAACATCCAGCGCTGCAGAAATAATTGCAGCAGTATAATCAGAACCACCTCTTCCGATGGTAGTAAATTCTCCTTTTATATTTTTCGAAATAAAACCGGGAACAACTGCAATACCTTTAAAATCAGTAAAAATGCCCTGAATATTTTTATTGGTTACTTCAAAATCAACAGTTGCTTTTCCGAAATTACTGTCGGTTCTTATAAATTCAGAAGAATCAAAACGTTCAGCACCAATAAATTGTGAAACAATGTGAGAAGAAATTCGCTCACCAATTCCGGCAATACGGTCAAGGGTTTTGGCAGTAAGTTCGCCAACAAGTGTTATTCCTGTAAGAATTTGTTCAAGTTCATCTAAAAGTTTTGTAACGGTTTGTATTATAGGTTCCGAACCATTAAAAAGCTGATGAATAGTTTCGTGATGACGGGTTTTTATTTCGTTTAATTCATTATGAAAGTTATTATCTCCTTTCGCAGCTTTTCGGGCTGCGGCAAGTATTTTGTCGGTAATTCCACCAAGCGCTGAAACAACCACAATTACATCGCAGTTTTGCTTTTCAACTATGCTTTTTACTTTCCGAATGTTTTCAGCTGAACCAACTGAAGTGCCGCCAAATTTTAGGACTTTCATATTTTTAATGCGTGAATATTTAAATAAACGAATCAAACTTGGTTTGCTCCTGATTTTTGATATTCAGTACTTTGTACTTAGTGCCGAATATTCTGTTCCTGAAACTCTGTACTTCTGCTTTATTTTCAAAAACCATTTCATTCTGCTAAGAACCATTGATTTTATTAAAAAAAATGGATGAATCGACAGATGCGGTTCACCCAATTTTGCTGTCTGTTATTATACTATTACTCCAATGTTGTTTTTCCCGTAATCGATTCAACGATTTTCGTTTCAAGCTCAAGCGCCAATTCGGGGTTGTCAGAAATTAATTTACGCACGGTTTCACGTCCTTGTCCCAGTTTTGTTTCGCCGTAGCTAAACCACGATCCGCTTTTCTTAATAATGTTGTACTGAACTCCCAAATCAACAATTTCACCTGATTTTGAAATTCCTTCGCCATACATAATATCAAATTCGGCTTTACGGAATGGCGGGGCAACTTTGTTTTTTACAACTTTTACCCGCACGTTATTTCCTTGCACTTCTTCACCGTCTTTAACCTGGCCAATCCTCCTGATATCCAAACGAACAGAAGCGTAAAACTTTAATGCATTTCCACCGGTTGTAGTTTCAGGGTTGCCAAACATAACACCAATTTTCTCGCGCAACTGGTTGATAAAAATACAGCAGGTTTTTGTTTTGCTGATATTTGCCGTCAGTTTGCGGAGTGCCTGAGACATAAGACGGGCTTGCAATCCCATTTTTGAATCGCCCATTTCACCTTCGAGTTCGGCTTTGGGCGTTAGCGCTGCAACCGAGTCGATTACAACGATATCTATAGCGCCAGAACGAACTAAGTTGTCAACAATTTCCAAAGCCTGTTCGCCACTGTCGGGCTGAGATATCAATAATTCATCGATATCAACGCCCAGATTTTTAGCGTAATACGGGTCAAAAGCATGTTCGGCGTCCACAATTGCAGCAATTCCGCCGGCTTTTTGAGTTTCGGCAATTGCATGAATTGCGAGTGTTGTTTTTCCTGATGATTCAGGCCCGTAGATTTCAATGATCCGGCCTTTGGGATATCCTCCAATCCCAAGTGCAACATCCAAAGCAATCGAGCCTGATGAAATAGCAGCAACGTCGTCAACAGGGCGGTCGCCAAGGCGCATTATCGAGCCTTTCCCATAGCTTTTTTCAATTTTATCCATTGTAAGCTGAAGTGCTTTCAGCTTCTCTTTGTTCATGGCTAGTTTTTCTTCTTTTGTCATGTTTTGATTAGGTTAAATATTTAATGTTTCAATAATTTGATTTGTATGATTTTGAGTATCCACCTTTTCAAAAACCGCTTCGATAATGCCTTTTTCGTCAATTACAAAAGTTGTGCGAATAACTCCCATGTATTTTTTCCCATACATACTTTTTTCACCCCAAACACCGTAAGCTTCCAATATTTTGTGTTCAGTATCGGCAACCAGGTTGAATTTCAAGCCAAATTTACCACTGAATTTTAAATGCGATTTTTCACTGTCAGGACTCACTCCCACAACTTCGAAACCTTTGCGCAACCACATTTCATAATTTTCGTTCAAATTACATGATTCGGCAGTGCAGCCGGGTGTGTCGTCTTTCGGGTAAAAATAAAGGATGAGTTTTTTTCCGGCAAAATCGTTTAACCCTATTTCTTTTCCGTCCTGATTCACTCCTTCAAACATTGGAGCTTTGTCTCCTGCTTTTAATTTCGACATAATAAACCTACTTTTTAGTTCCACAAATATATGTTATTAATGATAAATCTCAGCTTATTTGCAATTCAATATTATTCCTCTAAAAGCATATAATATTTAATACACCGCCGTTTTTTTTGTATTTTTACCCTGAACAATGTCTGAATTCAAGTTAATATGAGTCAAGTTTCAAAAATTATATTCCTAACAATATTAATTAACTTTTTGTTTGAGCCGTTTGGGTCAAAAGCATTTTCTTTCCAGGAAAACCCGTTGACAAAAGCCATTCAGTTATTTGATAAAGAGAAGTTTGAAGAAGCGGAACCGCTTTTCAAAAATATACTTGATAACCGGCCTGATGATTTTATGGTTAATTATTTTTATGGTGCCTGCCGGACTGAAAATGGACATTACGGCGATCAGGATTTAAATTATCTTGTAAAAGCAAGCAAAGAAGTTAATCCGCTTAATATTGATTATTATCTGGGGGTACAGTATCATTCTAAAAACCAGTGGGAAAAAGCGCTTGCGTATTATAAGTTGTATAAATCGGTGGCCAGCGCCAACGAACAGGAAAAAGTTGGTCTGGAACAGAAAATGGATCAATGTGCTAACCATTCAAATCCATTTGTTTCAACTAAAGAACAGCCGCTTGCAGGAGATAATTTGGATAATGTGAAACCGGATTTGGCAGAAACCAATACTGCAAGTGACGGTGAGTTGATATTAATGCCGGCAGTTGATTTAAAAGATGCTGAAAAGCAGAATACTGCTGATTTTATTAATTCAGAGCATGATTTGTCAAATGTGCAAGACAGCATAAATTACAACATTGAACCTGAACAGAAAACTCCAGCCGATCAATCGGTTAATGAAGATAAAGTAAAAGAAACAGTAAAAACAATTCCTCCTGGTGAAAGAATAAATTTTAGTGTCAACAGCGAAATCACGTATTTATCACTTTCCAATTTTAAAACCGACGAGGGTCGAAATTTTTATACTGAAGGAACGAGTAAAGAAAAAGAGCTTCAGAAAGTGATGATCAGAACTGAAATTCTTCGTAATAAATATAAATCTGCAGCTTCAAGAGCTGAAAAAGATTCAATCGGGCAGGTAATTCTTTCATTGGAAGGCGAAGCTTATGATCTGAAAAACTCAACAAATCAATTCTTTATGCAGGCAAAGAATGCCGAAAACAGCTACTGGTCAAATGCTTCGCCGGATGAAACTGAGAATTTTATCAGGGAATTAAATATTGCATCTGCAAAAATGAATGAACCAAAAGCAACAGATACAATAGAAAATTCTGAAATAATAATACCGCAGATTCTTATTCAGGATGAAGAAATTAAAAGCGAATTATCAAAAGCTAATTCTGGTATTTCATATAAAATTCAGTTGGGAGCATATAGCAGAGGGATACCAAACAGTCAAAAAGCAGTTTTTAATAAAATTTCAATTTTACGAAAGGTTGAAAATTATACTGATGAAAATGGAGTTGTAGTTTATACAACCGGCAATCTCACTAATTATGACGATGCTGTTGTAATGCAAAAACAGGTTCGGCAGGAAGGAATAAAAGACCCAATAATTGCTGCCTATTTAAACGGAAAAAGAATAACTTTGGAAAAAGCTAAAGAAATCGACAATAACCAATGACATCAAAAGAAACAAAAAGAAGACCTACAGAAAATTTCGACAATGATATTGTTGAAAATAAATTTCTGATATTACACAATGATGATGTACACTCGTTTGAGTATGTAACCCACGCTTTGATTGAAGTTTGCAAACATAGCTTCGAACAGGCAACCCAGTGTACAATGATTACACATTACAAGGGGAAGTGCGATGTTAAAAAAGGGGGTGTTAAAACCTTGAAACCATTGAAGGATGCACTGATTGAAAGAGAACTAAACGCCACAATTGACTGATATGACAATACTCGCCATTGTTTTATTAATATTACTCGGGTTGCTTTTACTGTTAATTGAGTTTGCTGTAATTCCGGGCGTTACAATTGCTGGAATTGGTGGTGCGGCTCTTTTAATTGCCAGTGTTTATATTGCATTTACAGGTATTGGTAAAATTGCCGGTTTTATTACCCTGGCAGTTGTTTTAATTGCATCGCCGATAATGATCTATTATTTTTTTACATCACGAACTGGGAAAAAAATGATATTGGAATCGGAAATTGACGGAAAAATTGAGAATTTCAATCCTGAAAATTTAAAAGTTGGAGACACAGGAAAAACAATAGGACGACTGGCACCAATGGGTAAAATTAAAGTAAATGGTGAAGTTTTTGAAGCACAATCAACCGGTGCATTTATCGATCATCAGACAGAAATAAGGATTATAAAAATCAATTCAAATCAAATCATTGTTGAACCAATAAAAAAAGAATAATATGATTGAATCTATCGGTTTATTAGGAGTAGTTATTGCGGCAATAGTATTATTAATTGTAATGTTGTATTTTGTCCCAATCGGACTGTGGTTTTCGGCGCTGGTTTCCGGTGTAAAAATATCTCTGCTACAACTGTTTTTAATGCGTTTCCGAAAAGTGCCGCCGGGTGTTATTGTTCGTGCATTAATCGAAGGTACGAAAGCTGGCGTTCATTTAAACAGGGATGCATTGGAAGCGCATTATCTTGCTGGCGGACATGTTGCAAGGGTTGTACATGCTTTGGTTTCAGCAGCAAAAGCAAATATTGAGCTTACTTTTAATATGGCAACTGCAATCGATCTGGCAGGTCGTGATGTTTTTGAGGCTGTTCAAATGTCGGTTAATCCAAAAGTGATAAATACACCGCCAGTTACAGCAGTTTCGAAAGATGGAATACAGTTGATTGCGAAAGCACGTGTAACGGTTCGTGCCAACATAAAACAGCTTGTTGGCGGTGCCGGTGAAGAAACTGTTTTGGCGCGTGTTGGTGAGGGTATCGTTTCATCCATTGGATCATCTCATTCACACAAATCTGTGTTGGAAAACCCCGATTTTATTTCACGGGTAGTTTTGGAAAAAGGATTGGATGCAGGAACAGCTTTCGAAATTCTATCAATTGATATTGCCGACATTGACATTGGTAAAAACATAGGGGCAGCACTTCAAATGGACCAGGCCGAAGCCGATAAAAATATCGCACAGGCCAAAGCAGAAGAAAGACGTTCAATGGCAGTTGCCCTTGAGCAGGAAATGATAGCAAAAGCACAGGAAATGAAAGCAAAAGTTATTGAAGCCGAAGCAAAAATTCCTCTGGCAATTTCTGAAGCTTTTAAGGAAGGAAACCTTGGAATTATGGATTACATGAAGTACAAGAATATAATGGCAGATACCTCAATGCGGGATTCTATAGCCGGGGATACAAAGAAGAACACTTAATAATTATTTTGTAATTAAATTTAGAAAGCCTTTCAGTACCAACTGGAAGGCTTTTTAATTTATGCCTGGTAATAATTTCAAATTTTTTTGACACAAAAAAAGAGTTACAAAATTAAATTTGTAACTCTTTGATTATTAAGTCGGGGTAGCAGGATTCGAACCTGCGACCCCCTGGTCCCAAACCAGGTGCGCTAGCCGGACTGCGCTATACCCCGATATTTTTTATATGCGGTGAGGGCGGGATTCGAACCCGCGGTACAGTTTCCCGTACGGCAGTTTAGCAAACTGCTGGTTTTAGCCACTCACCCACCTCACCTTACTAAAAGAACGCAGAGGTTGTAACCTCTTTTTTTGTGCGTGCAAATGTATTAATTGTTTTTACATTGGCAAAACATTTTATTTTTAATTTGCCATCTGGGGAATATTTTTGAGAATCTGATAAAATTTAGATTAATCAGCATTAATTATCTGACTAATTCCTTCGTCAATGGGTGTAGGTTTTATATTAAAGGTATTTTCAAATTTCGTACTGTCAAAATTATAATCGCGATCATATTGGTAAAGCATTTCAACAAATTCTTTCATTATCGGGTTGAAAAGTCCCATAATTTGAACTATAAATTTTGAGGCAATTTGCGTTTTGGGTTTTACGCCTAGTTCATTTGCAACTTTTTCAATCCACTGTTTCATGGTGATTGGTGAGGCTGTAGGAAGATGCCATATTTGTCCATAAGCACTTTCCGTATTTCCTAAAAGAGTTGTTGCTTTGGCTGCATCGGGAGTAAAAGTGAAATTGTGCAAATAATCAACAGAACAGAACCAATTTGCTTTTTTCCCTTTTTTTAGATTTTTGAATACAACTTCGTTAAAAACACTGTTTTTTATTCCTGGCCCATAAAAATCTGCCGACCTGACAATCATTGCTTTTAAAGCGCCTGAATTCATTTCATCTAAAATCATTTGCGCAATTTCTGCCCTCACCTTTCCTTTTTTACTTGAAGGTGAGACTTCGGTTTCTTCAGTCATTGGATTCAATTTGCCTGGATGGTACATGTAAATGTTATCGAAAAAGACGAGTTTTGTTTTGTGTTTTTTGCAGGCTTCAATTGTGTTTTTCATTACAACACTCCATTGTTGTTGCCATATTTTTGTGCTGTAAATCAAGCCGGCAGTCAAATAGGCAATTTCACTCCCTTTCACGGCGTTCTCAACTTCTTTCGGTATTGTCAGATCACATTTTACCAATATGTCATTTTCATTAACTTTTACAGGATTCCTGCGTGCCAGGCAAACTTTATCTGTATATGATCTTAGTTCCTTTGCCAGGTCATTTCCTATTGCTCCTCCCGAGCCTAGAATAGTCTGCATCGATATATATTTAAGTGGTTAATACTGAACATATTTCGCAAAACCTTTTTCAACCAATTCATCGTTTAACGAAATTGCAGAATCAGCCAGCCAGATTGTTCCTATATAACGGCCATATTTTTCCTGAACTTTCTCAGTTTCAAGTTGAATTTCGTTGTTATTGGCGGCAATTCGCTGCTCGACATATAATTTAGCTAACATACCGTTTTGGTATTCCTCAGAATCCTTTTTCACATTATAAGTTTCAGGAGTATTAATTCTTGCCATTCGAATTCGCTGGAATGTTGTGATTTTAAACCCGAGATCGATTACTACATCAATAGTGTCGCCATCAACTATTCTTTCGACATTTGCTTTGTAATGATACATAATTTATATTTTTTTATGGTTAAGTCATACAAGTTAATCAAAATAGCAATGAGATTCAATACCATTGGCAAAACTGAATTCTTTTATTACATTTAAACGTTTGGATTTTCTTTTTCTATTAATATTTACTTCAATACATGTTAAGTTATTTCAAGATTGTATTTGGCAGTTTAAGGCAATCAATGTTATTTATTGCACCATTATTAAGTTTGTCAATAATTATTTTTGCCGACCTCGACCCTGATAATAAAAATGTTACATATACTTTTGCCATTGCTTTATTAATGGCCATTTGGTGGATTTCAGAAGCTGTACCGCTGGCAGTTACGGCATTAATTCCTGTTGTTTTATTTCCCTTGCTGGGTGTTGTTGATGGTAAAACCATATCGGCGCTTTACTTTAACCATGTAATTTTTCTGTTTATTGGTGGATTTTTAATGGCTTTTGCCATGGAACGCTGGAATTTACATCGGAGAATTGCGTTGCGAATTTTAATTCTTTTCGGAGTAAGTCCCGGACGGATTTTAATGGGTTTTATGCTTGCAACTGCTTTTCTTTCAATGTGGATGTCGAATACAGCAACTGCAATGATGATGGTACCAATTGCCTTTTCGATTATACTGAAACTGGAAGAGAGTCTGGGAAAAGAGAAAGTTGCAAAATATGCAGTTGGATTGTTGCTTGCAGTAGCTTATTCAGCCTCAATTGGAGGAATTGCAACGCTTGTTGGAACTCCTCCAAATTTGTCGTTTGTTCGAATTTCAAGTATTATTTTCCCTGAAATGGCTGAAATTTCATTTGCTGATTGGTTTATTTTTGCGTTGCCAATTACTGTTTTATTGTTTTTGGCAGCCTGGTTGATTTTATACCTGATGTACAAACCCAGAAAAAATTGGGAAAACATTTCAATTCACGATTTCAGAAGTGAATATAAACTTTTGGGTAAAGCAAAACCTGAGGAAAAAGTGGTTTTTATAATGTTTGTACTGCTTGTTTTCTTTTGGATTTTCAGATCTGAAATTGTTATCCAGTCATTTGTGATTCCCGGTTGGGATAATTTATTTGAGCACCCAGGGTTTATAAATGATGGAACTGTTGCAATACTTTTTGGAATATTATTATTTATGATTCCCTCTAAAACAAAAAAAGGAGAAAAGTTGATGAATTGGGAAACTGCCGGAAAAATTCCCTGGGGAATAGTACTGCTTTTTGGTGGTGGATTTGCTTTAGCGCAGGGATTTGTTGATTCCGGTTTATCGGTATGGTTTGGCGAACAAATGGCTGGACTGGCAAATATTGAGCCGATAAAATTAACTCTGGCAAATGCTTCGCTTATTTCAATTCTCACTGAACTTACTTCAAATGTAGCAACTACTGAAATGATATTGCCAATTCTGGCAGGGCTGTCAGTAACCATAAAACTAAATCCTTTATTACTAATGATTCCTGCAACTTTAGCTTCTTCACTGGCATTTATGCTTCCGGTTGCAACACCTCCAAACGCTATTATTTTTGGCACCAACCGCATACAGGTCAAAGACATGGTAAAAACAGGTATTCTTTTAAATATAACCGGGATTTTGATTATAACGTTTGTAATGTATTTCTGGGGCACCTTTGTTTTTGATATTGATGTTAATGTGTTTCCTAACTGGGCAGATACCGGTAAATTGTAATTTCACTTTATATTTTTCAGCATTTATTTTCTTAAAAGAATGTCAAATTCAATGCGGGACTTTTCAAATAATTTAATAAGTTTGGGGGCATCTTTTTAATTTTATAATCAAGTAAAAATATATATAATGAGTACTAATCGAAGATCGTTTTTAAAGAATATAGGATTGGGAGCGGGTGTAATTGCATCAACGCCTTTGTTGGGCTCCGCAATTCCGGCTGAAAAGGAAAAATTCAGGGAAATAAGAAAATCGGCTGAACGCAGTCCCGCTATGAGTTTTAATATGAGCGGTTATGCTGCGCCAAAACTTGAAAAAGTCAGGATAGGTTTCGTTGGAATTGGCGACCGGGGTTCCGATGCAGTTGAACGGATGACTTTTATTGACGGTGTTGAAATTGTTGCTTTATGCGACATTCGGCAGGCAGCAGTTGACGGGGCCCAGGCAATTTTAGCCAAAGCCGGTTTACCAAAAGCAAAAGAGTTTGTTGGTAACGATCTTACTTTTAAAGATTTATGCAACAGCGGTTTGTGCGACCTTGTTTATACCGCAACTCCCTGGGAATGGCACGTTCCCGTTGGTTTGGCTGCAATGGAAGCTGGTTGTCACACAGCCATTGAAGTTTCAACGGCTAAAACAATGGATGAGTGCTGGGCAATTGTTGAAACTTCGGAACGTACTAAAAAACATTGTGTAATTCTTGAAAATTGCTGTTATGATTTCTTTGAATTATTAACACTGAATATGGTTCGTCAGGGTGCTTTTGGCGATTTAATTCATGGCGAAGGCGCTTATATTCACAACCTCGATTACTGGCATTTTAACAAACCAAAGGACAACGAAATGACAGATGGCGCTTACACAAAAATGTGGCGGTTGCATGAAAATAAACGAAAAGCAAATGTTTATCCTACACACGGATTAGGCCCAATTTGTCAGGCTATGAATATTAATCGTGGTGACAAAATGGATTATCTGACTGCAATGATGGGAAATGATTTTACTCTGAAGCAGCGCATTGCCGAAAAAGCAAAGGAAGATCCGTTTTTTGAACAGTTTGTTGGTTGGGATATGCGCGGAAATATGGATATGCAAATGATCCGCACAAACAAGGGAAGAACAATTTTAATTCAACACGATATTTCTTCGCCACGTCCATATTCGCGGATTCACCAGCTGAGCGGAACAAAAGCTTTTGCACAGAAATATCCTTTGGAACAAATTGCTTTTGGACACGAAGTAGTGGATGAAGGAAAAATGAAAGAATTGCAGGAAAAATATCAGCCCGAAATTGTGAAAAGAATGGGAGAGATGGCCAAACAGGTTGGCGGACATGGCGGTATGGATTTTATGATGGACTGGCGCCTGATCGATTGTCTGCGAAATGGGTTGCCCATGGATATGGACGTTTATGATGCTGCAGCCTGGAGTTCAATTACTCCGTTAAGCGAATGGTCGATTGCAAATGGTTCTGCACCAATTGAAATTCCCGATTTTACAAGGGGCAAATGGCAAACCAATAAACCTGTTGATATAACTTTAAATGGGGGAGGAACGACTCAGGTAAGAAATTTGAAAAATTCTGATTCGGAAGGGCAAATGAATGTGAAATAAGTTTTCACAGAATCCTTGTGAAATTAAAAAAGTGGGGGAAATCAATTGATTTCCCCCACTTTTTTATGAAAATGGATTAAATAGTTTATTGTTTTTGCATGAAGATCTAATCATTCGTTCCGTTAAAAGTTGGTGTCGCCCATTCAAAATTACCTGTGCCATTTGGTTTACGGGCATACGACTGTTCAAGTACAGTTGCCGGATATTCAACCAAATCAATCACTTCCTGGGTTGGTGTTAACAATACTACATTTTCGCCATCGGCGGATAATTTATAGTTGGTGTGTAATCCTGAAACATGTGTTGAATCCTCATCTGCCCAAACAATCAGATAGCCGTTTGCGGCAATGGTGGTTCCCTGCGGAAATTTCCATTTTGTTGGATTCTTCTTGCTGTCTGCAAGATAATATCCTGAAATGTCCTGATCTTCATCTGCCGGATTGTACAACTCAATCCAGTCATCGAAATCGCCATCCTCGTCGGAACCATATTGTGTATTTTTTGGAAGAAGTTCATTTATAACTATTTGCGGGGTTTCTTCCACAATTGGATCGTCATTGTTACAATTTGTAAATACGATAACCAAAAAAAGTAACAATACAAATTTTAAGCTTTTCATTTTCTGTTTCATTTAACTTTGTTTCTGAGGGCGGAAATTACAAATAATATTTTAAAAGGTGTGTTTGGTTGAAACAGTAATTCAGTTTTTAAAAACTT
>DAOPKR010000052.1:2162-5942 GCA_035391305.1 Draconibacterium sp. | reverse complement strand
GAGGTTGGAATATAAAAACAGGAGGAAAACATAACATGTTTTCCTCCTGTTTTATTTGCAAGTGACGATATCTTAATCTCAGTACTAACTAACTTCCAAAATCATCGAACAATACATTTTCGTTTGGAACTCCAAGATTGTAAAGCATCTTTTGAACTGCATCGTTCATCATTGGCGGACCGCACAGGTAATAATCAATTTCTTCAGGTTCTTCGTGTTTATTGAGGTAGTTATCAAATATCACCTGGTGAATAAACCCAACCGGACCTTCCCATTTATCTTCAGGGAGCGGCTCAGATAAAGCGAGGTTGAATTTAAAGTTTGGAAAATTCTTTTCAATTTCACGGAACTGGTCGTAATAAAAAACTTCTTTCCACGAACGGGCTCCATACCAGAAAGTAACATTCTTTTTGGTTTCCTTTACCGTATGAAACAGATGGAAAAGATGCGAACGCATTGGCGCCATTCCGGCACCACCACCAATAAACATCATTTCATTATCGTTCTTCTTCAGGAAAAATTCACCGAATGGACCTGATATCATTACTTTATCGCCTGGTTTGCGCGAGAAAATGTATGAAGAGCAAATGCCCGGATTTACCTTTTTAAACGCGTTATTGGCGCGATCCCAAGGTGGCGTTGCAATACGAATATTAAGCATCACAATGTTTCCTTCAGCAGGGTGGTTGGCCATTGAATAAGCACGGAAAGTTGGTTCAGGATTCTTCATTTGCAGGTTGAAAATGCCAAACCTTTCCCATTCTTCACGGAATTTTGGATCGACATCCATATCTTTAAAATCGACATCAATTTTTGGTACATCAATTTGAATATATCCTCCCGATTTAAAATCAAGTGTTTCGCCTTCAGGCAACTTTACAACAAATTCTTTTATATAGGTTGAAACGTTGTTGTTTGAAACCACAGTACATTCCCATTTTTTAACACCAAGTATTTCCTGGTGAATGTCGATTTTCAGGTTTTCCTTAACTTTTACCTGGCAAGCCAGTCGCCAGTTGTTATTTTGTTCCTTGCGGGTGAAAAAACCTGTTTCGGTTGGAAGTATTGAACCGCCTCCATCTTCAATCTGACAGCGGCACATTCCGCAGGTTCCGCCACCGCCACAAGCTGAGGGCAAAAGTATTTTGTTGTTTCCAAGTGTAGTTAAAAGCGTATTGCCAGGCTCAGTTTCAAGTTCAAGATAACCATCGTTAATGTTTATTTTGACAGTGCCCGAAGGTGTGAGTTTCTTTTTCACATACAGCAATATCACAACCAGAAGTAAAACTACACTTAAAAATACTACTATACTGGTAATTACAACTGCAGGGTTGAAAGTAGATTGTAACAATATCATCGGTAATTTATTTTTGTTTTTATAATTTAATTCCCATAAATCCCATGAAAGCAAGTCCCATTAATCCGGTTACAATAAATGTAATTCCCAATCCGCGTAACGGAGCAGGGACATTTGAATATTCGATTTTTTCGCGTATTGCTGCAATCCCAACAATTGCAAGAAACCAGCCAACTCCTGAACCTAATCCATACACTGACGCTTCGCCAATATTTAAAAAGGCTTTTTGCTGCATAAATAACGAACCTCCGAGAATTGCACAGTTTACAGCAATCAACGGAAGGAAAATACCCAATTGGTTGTATAAAACCGGTGCAAACTTTTCTACTACCATTTCTACAAGCTGAACCATTGATGCAATTACTGCAATAAAAATGATAAACGACAAAAAGCTTAAATCTACATTTTCAAAAGACGGGCTTAACCATTTTAAAGCTCCTTCAGTCAAAACATAGTTTTCAAGCAGATAATTTACAGGAAGTGTTATGCCAAGTACGAAAATTACTGCAATTCCAAGACCGGCGGCTGTGCTCACTTTTTTTGATACTGCCAGGTAAGAACACATACCCAGGAAGTATGCAAAAATCATGTTCTCGATAAAAATCGATTTGATAAATATATTAATTAGATGTTCCATGATATTTACTTTTTGGCTTACTAATTTTCAATTAATTTGCGATTGCGGCTACGTTGAACCCAAATAATAATTCCGATGGTTATCAATGCCATTGGCGGAAGAATCATCATTCCGTTGTTTGCATAAAAACCGCCATTAACAATATACCAGCTTTCAGGTATAATCCTAAATCCAAGGATTGAACCCGATCCCAGCAATTCACGGAAGAAAGCGACAATAATTAAAATTGCAGCGTAACCTGCTCCGTTTCCAATCCCATCAAGAAATGACTGCCACGGACGGTTGCCCAACGCAAATGCCTCCAAACGGCCCATTAAAATACAGTTTGTTATAATCAGCCCAACAAATACTGAAAGTTGTTTGCTTACGTCATAAACGTATGCTTTCAGCACCTGGTCAACCAATATTACAAGTGCGGCAATTACAACGAGCTGCACAATAATCCGGATGCGGTTTGGGATTGTATTTCGTAAAAGTGAAATAATTACGTTTGCAAGTGCGACAACTGCAGTTACTGATATTGACATTACAATTGCAGGTTTTAACTGTGCTGTTACTGCAAGAGCCGAACAAATTCCTAAAACCTGAACAGTAATAGGGTTACTGTTATTGAGTGGATCTGAAAGTAGTTTCAGATTTTTCTTTGAAAATAATGGTTCACTCATCGCTTATGATTTTTTCTTTTTTAAAAATTCCTGATAACTGGAAAAATCGTCAAGAAGCATTTTTTCCAATCCTTTACTTGTAATAGTTCCTCCCGAAATTCCGTCAACTTTGTGCTCTGCAGGAGCATCCTGTCCAACCTTGGCAACTAAAATCGATGTCAGCTTTCCGCTATTGTCAAATAATTGTTTCCCGGCAAATTGCTTTTGAAATGCAGGTGTGGAAATTTCAGCTCCCAGGCCAGGGGTTTCACCCTGGTGGTCGAAGTTGGCACCATAAATTGTGTTCATATCATCGTTCAATGCAACGAAACCCCAGATTGGCCCCCAAAGACCAGTTCCCCTTAACGGAAGAATATATTTTAATCCATCATCAGTTTGGCACTCAAAAACCGGAAGCAGCATATCTTCATGTGCTTTTGCCCTTTCTTTTTTGAGATCTACATTAAACGCATCTCCTTCAATTTGTTCGCCTTTAACATTTACAACGTATTCTTTTTTTATTTTTTCGGCATAAATTTCTTCAGCATTTGCAGCTGTACTTTCAATATTTACCGAAGCCAGGATACTTTGTTTTTTTTCAATTTCAGTATTTCTGACCTGCCGGTCTTTTAGCGACATTGAAATGGTGGCAAGTAAGGCAGCAACAAGAATTACCATAATTGCCGCATATAAAACTGTGTATGTATTACCGTTTCTGTTCATGATCTGTAATTTTTCTTTTAAGCAGTAATTTTTGCCCTTTTCAAACGGCGTTTTATGTGGCCATTTACAACATAGTGGTCAATTAGCGGTGCAAAAGTGTTCAGTAACAATATTGCAAGCATCATACCTTCAGGATATGCCGGGTTTATTACCCTGATTAATATAGCCATGAAACCGATTAGAAATCCGTAAATCCATTTACCTTTTTCGGTTTGTGCGCCCGAAACAGGGTCGGTTGCCATAAAAACAGCACCAAATGCAAATCCGCCAAGAATCAGGTGATGCCAAAACGGCATTCCGAAATAAGTTGCAATTTCAGGTGAAAGTCCGGCGCTGCCTGAAAAAGCATTTAAAATAAGTCCCATAATGGCGCCGCCGGCAAATGTTGATACCATTATTTTCCAACTTCCAATTCCGGT
>DAOPKR010000052.1:0-2062 GCA_035391305.1 Draconibacterium sp. | reverse complement strand
GCAATTGCAATCATCCAAAGTGGTGTTTCTATTGGCATTACCAACGGAATTAACATTCCAGATACTAAAAAACCCTCGTTTATTTCGTGACCTCTGAATTGGGCAAAAACAAATTCGATTCCTAAACCTACAACATATGAAACGATTACAATGGGTAACACCTTCAGCAAGCCATAAAAAAAGACTTCAAAAAAACCGGTCGTCCCGATTTCACCTATAGCACTAAAATGCTGAAATCCCGTATTGTACATACCAAAAAGTAATGCGGGCACAAGTGCGAGCACTACAACTGACATGGTACGTTTTAAATCGATGTGGTCATGGATATGTGTCCCCGATTTTGAAGTTTTCTTTGGGACATACAAAAATGTAAAAAAACCATCGTGGACTGAATTTAGCCAGTGATATTTGGCTCCCTTCTGAACAAGTGGTTCTGTTTTTTCAAAAAAGTTTTTTATGAATTTCATCTTCTAAAGACTGATTTTAATTTCTTTCTTAAAACTAACCTAACTCTTTTATCATTACGTCAATTCCGCTTTTCAATATCTCCTGAACTTTTATTTTTGAAGTGCAGGCGTATTCGCAAAGCGCAAAATCTTCACCGATGACTTCATAAATTCCAAGTTGTTCCATTTTATCAATGTCGTTGACAATGATTGCTTTGAGCAAATGAACGGGCAGAATATCCATTGGAACTAATTTTTCATATTGTCCCGACAAAACAAAAGCTCTTTCGCCACCGTGCAAATTGGCATTCATTTCATACTCTTTTCGTGGGAACAAACTTGAGAAAAAAGTTTTTGACGCACTGAATTTATCAACACCGGGCAAACTCCAACCCAACAGTTCATACTCGTCACCTTCAGGAATAACTGTAATCATTGAGTCGTAAAAACTTAGGAAATTTTGGGTTTTTACCCTGCTTCCGGTCAGTACATTGCCGCTGATAATTCGTTGTTTATAATCAACGTTTTTTAGTTTTTTGTCGATAATGGTAGAAACCGGTGCACCCAAAACTGTTTTGTAATATTTTGGATTTTCAACTTCGGAACCGGCAAGCACAATTGTTTTGCTAAAATCAACTTTTCCGGTTTCGAATAACTTGCCAATAAAAATCACATCCTGCGGGTTGATTGTCCATACCACGTCGCCTTTGTTGATGGGTGAAGTATTGTGGATTTGAATTCCCACATTACCGGCTGGGTGCGGCCCTTCGAATGTATTAATAACCACATTTTTTATTCCGGTAAAAGCAGAATTGGCATTTACACCCAGATTTACCTTTCCGGTGGTTAGTTTTGCCAGCGCGTTAATTCCTGTTTGAAAGGTATTTAATTGTCCTTTCAAAACAAAACTGTAATCAGGAGCCAAAGGCGCTGTGTCAAAAGTTGATATATAAATTGATTTTGGGGTTTCGTCAGGAGAGGCAATAACTCCGTAAGGACGTTTTTTAATAAACGGCCACATTCCGCTTTTCAAAAGCAAACCTTTTATTTCATCTGCTGAAAGGGAATTTGGATCAGCTTTTTTGAACTCAACCGAACCTGATTTTTCATCGGTCTCAATGATCACCTCCAGTATTTTACGCCTTTCTCCGCGATTTACCGAAACTATTTTTCCGCCAACGGGGGCTGTGAAAAATATTTCAGGATGATACTTGTCGTAAAATAAAGCATCGCCGGCTTTTACCACGGCATCTGTTTTTACCATGAGTTTTGGAGTGAGTCCCGGGAAATCGGTTGGTTTCAGTGCAACAGTTCCAGGAAACGGTAATGTTTCAAGTTCTTGTTTTGCACCTCCTTTTAGCTTAATATTCAGCCCTTTCCTTAACTTAATAGTTTCTGACATATTTAACTCTGATAGTGTTATTTTTTTCGAGTTCCAAAAGTATATAATTTATTGAGTAGTGGCAATTTTTGAATTGCAAACTTAACTATTTGTAATTATTCTTTATTTTTAATTGACACTGTTTTATTTTCAACATTATTTATTTCAGTTTGTTGATTTATTTTCTGTAAAATTTAACAGAACAGATTAATTTGGCATTTTAATCGTTTAAATA
>DAOPKR010000051.1:17523-27823 GCA_035391305.1 Draconibacterium sp. | reverse complement strand
TGCTCTTTTCTGAGTTTTGCCAATCGCTTGTCGAATTGTTTTTTTGATGGTATCATATTTTTTAATCTCGAGTTCAAAGTTCAGAGTTCAGAGTTCAAAGTTTGTTAGAATTTTCTTAACTCTGAACCTTGAACTCTGAACTGTTTTATTCTTCCGGCAGCCTGTCCCACCATGTTTTTTTCAGGATAAAGCCGCAAATTATTGTAATAATTATTGTAATCCAAATTGGAAATGTTTCTTTTAAAACAATGTAAATGGGCAAAGCAACCAACGCAGTTTGGGCAATTGTACCGATTACTACGTTGAACATATCCATTTTAAAGTTTTTATTTGGTTTGAAATCAGGGTTTTCAGCCATTACTTTTTGTTTTATCGGCCCCCAAAATCCCCATGGATTAACAGTTCGGTAGAATTCTTTTAAAGTTTCCTCGCTGGTTGGTTTTGTGAGTAAAGTACCGAGTATAGCACCTGCAATTGAAATGAGCAGCAACCACGGGAAATAATATAAATCAAGCGTTCCGGAGAAAATATAGGGGAAAATTAATGCGGGTATCAGCCCGGCAACCATTCCCCAGAAATAGCCGTAACCGTTAAAACGCCACCAGTACCATTTCAAAACGTTCGATACAATATAACTTCCGTAAAGCGCCGAAACAATCCACTGCAACATGCTGTTAACGTCCTGCGCGAAAATGCCGAAAATAATGCTTACAATAACCACCAAAACACCAACAATGTAATTCATGTTTTTCATTTGGTTATTGCTGGCTTCAGGTTTTATATAACGCAGATAAATGTCGTTAACAATGTATGCCTGAGCCGCATTTAAAGTTCCGGCAAAGGTTGAATTAAACGCTGCAAGCAATCCGGCAAGCAACAATCCCATAAAACCGATGGGTACAAATTCGGCAATGGCAGAAGGTAAAATCTGTTCAAAATCAATTTGTCCGGCCACCATTAAATTCAGCCTGTCATAATAAAGTAAACCAAGAATTGCAAAACCTGCAATCATAAAATAGCGGATCGGCATTAAAACAACCGAAACAAAACCACTCATTTTTGCAGCTTCTTTTGGCGATTTTGTTGAAAGTATTTTTTGCATGTCATAAGTTGGCGCCGGGCCGGCTATTGAAACAAGCAAACCTTTGAAAACCATCATCATGAAAAATACGGAGAACAGTGAATAACCATCGCTGGCTATTTTTGCGTTTACTTCGTCAATAATTCCAGTCCAGTTGAGTGAATCAAGATTTCGTCCAAAAAATGGAGTTCTCCAGGCGTCAGGAACATTTAAAGTTTCAACAGTCATTGCTTTCATTGCCAAAATGCCAATTAATATTGCTGAAATGGTCATGATAAAATATTGCAAAACGTCGGCCCAGACAATACTTGCCATTCCGCCTAAAACGGCATAGAACACGGCAAACATGGTAAATGTTATCCCATAAACGTGCGGAACATATTCAAGCGGAACATTAAAAGGAATGTAGGGTTGCACGATATCCCAGGGAATAAAAATCATTACAAATTTTCCGAGCCCGATAAAACCATAAGCAAGATAACCGAGGCACAAAATCAACGCGAAAAAAACCACAACACCATGAGACAAACGACTGTCAATTGACTTACCAAAACGTGTATTTATCCATTCAGCGCCGGTTGTAACTTTTGAGCGGCGCAGCCAGATACTAAGGAAAACCATTAAAAAAACCTGGTTAAAAACGGGCCACAACCACGGAATCCAGATGCTTTTCAAACCATACACAAAAAGCAGGGTAACAAGCCACATCGTCCCTGAAATATCGAACATACCCGAGGCATTTGACAAGCCAAGCATGTACCACGGCAGTTTATTCCCGCCAAGCATGTAATTCGTTTTACTTTTCTGGGCAACTTTTTTAAGTACAAGCCCGATTACAACTGTCGAAATCAGGTAGGTGAAAATGATAACAATGTCGATTGCAGTTAATTTCATTTTTTGGTTATTTAGTTTGATTCAATTTTGTCAGGATGAAACTGATAAACGGTTTTTAATATCTTCAGTTAAAGTTTTAATGATGGCAATTTTACAATAAAAATTTGGGTTGAAAGTGGTTTGGAACAGGAAATTTCAAGCTGAATAGTTCCCGTTAAAGATATTGGAATGGTCAAATAAATTAGGTTCTTCCTGTTCTTCCTGAATAAGTTTTCACTCCGGATACCCAGTAATATCTCTGATTTCATGGTAAAATGGCTCCAGCTTTTTATACATTCTTTTGTACACCTTTTTATAAAGCTGATCGTAAGTTTTTACATGATTTTTATTTGGGTAAAACTCTTGTTGGTACTGAACCATGCCTTTCACAGCATCTTCAATTGATGCAAAATTACCGGTTCCAAAGGCAGTTAACAATGCCGCACCCAGTCCTGAAGTTTCCGAAGTTTTTCCGCGAATTACCGGCAAGTTAAAAATATCGGCAGTAATCTGGCAAATTTCATCACTTTGAGAGGCGCCTCCTGAGACAGCAAGCCTGCAGATTTTTGTTTTTGAAACTTTTTCAATTTTTTCTTTTCCTTCCTTCAGCGCGTAAACCAAACCCTCTATTACAGCCCGGTAAATGTGTGGTTTTTTATGTACGTCGCCAAAACCAATAATTGCACCTTTTGCTGAAGGTTGAGAAAGTCCCGGGCTCCAGTACGGCTGAACCATTAATCCCATTGCACCCGGCGGCGACTGGCAAAGTAATTCGTTTAAAACTTCCTCAGCTGTAATCCCCCGTTTTTCAGCTTCATAAATTTCTTTGCAGGCAAATTCGTTTTTAAACCAACTAACCATCCAAAATCCGCGAAAAATTTCAACTTCAGGATTAAAACAGCCAGGAAACACTGCCGGGTAAGAAGGCATAAACCGAATTGGTTCCAGGTAATTTTTACTTGTAGTTTGAATAGTTGCAGTTGTGCCAAAACTCAAACTGGCGGTTTCGTTGGTTAGTACTCCCATACCAATGGTTTCACAACCTTTATCTGATCCACACGCAACTACCGGCAAGTTTTCAGGCAACCCGGTTGCATTGCCTGAATCTTTATTGATGAAACCGATAATTGCACCTGGTTTTACCAATTCGGGCAACTTCTCTTTTTCAACCGGATAAAGTTTGGCGCTGAAAGTGAGCATATTCCCGGGGTTTCCCCATTTTTGTTTTTTATAATCGAAAGGGATATGGCCAATTTGCGAAGCCACGGAATCTTTAAATTCCCCTGTCAACCTGTAATTCAGAAATCCTGAAACCTGAAGTATTTTGTAGGTTTCGGCCCATATCTCGGGTTGGTTCTGACTGATCCAGTTACATTTTCCATCACGTTGTGCCTTTTTAATCGAATCGCCAATACCTATAAACCAGATTACAATTTTCATCCAAACACCTGGTTTGTAAACCGGTTTGGCTTTTCGGTTGTCAAGCCAAACCATAACAGGACGCAGTGTTTTCCCGTATTTATCAACATTTACAAGCGAATCGCGCATTGTTGTTACACCAACACCTGCAATCCGGCTAAAATATTCCTGATTTTCTTTTTTAAGTTGCTGGCAGGCAGATTTTAATGCTTCCCAGTATATCTCAGGATCCTGTTCGGCCCATCCCGGATTAACACTTTTGTATGGTTCATAGGCAACTCTTTGCAAAGCAAGAATTTCACCCTTAAGTGAAAAAATTGCAGCCCTTAAACTTTGAGTGCCGCAATCAATTGAAAGAATTGTTTTCCCCATACTTTTTTTTCTAAAAATAAACAGAAAAATTAAACAGATTGAAAAATATTAAATCGCCGCATTTTCCATTTTGAATAAATAATAAAAACACCCATTTTTACAATCCGATTATACCAACATGAAGAACCAATACTTATTTATTCTTATTCTGATATTCGCCGGCTGTTCAGGAAAACGGGCACAGCAGGAAAGTTCAGGTCAGGCAATAATTAAAGATACAATCTCAACAAAAACTGAAACTCAAAAACCACAAATCGGGCAAAACACGATGATATTTTTTGAAGGCGGAACTTTTATGATGGGTTCTGATTCCGGATTACCACAGGAAGGACCTGCACACAGCATTACTGTAAAACCATTCAGTATTGATAAATCACCTGTAACTGTTTTGCAATTCAGTGCATTTGCTGAAGCAACAGGATATAAAACCGAAGCCGAAAAGTTTGGCGATTCAGGCGTTTTCAATTTGAAAACTCAGAAATGGGAATTGATGCCCGGTGCATACTGGCAGAAACCTTTGGGTCCAAACGGGCCAAATGCTGAAAACGATCATCCGGTTACTCACGTTAGCTGGAATGATGCAGTGGCCTTTGCACAATGGGCGGGTAAACGTTTACCCACTGAAGCGGAGTGGGAATTTGCTGCACGGAGTGGTAAAAATTCTGCCAATAAATTTAGCTGGGGAAACAAGGTTTCTGAAAACGGAAAATACTTTGCAAATACATGGCAGGGAACTTTGCAGGCACCGGAAACCATTGATGGATATTTGTTTACTTCGCCGGTTGGGGCTTTCGGCGAAAATCAGGCCGGATTAACCGATATGGGAGGAAATGTTTGGCAGTGGTGTTCCGACAATTACAAGGCATATCCCGGAAGTTCTGCACAAATCAGCGAGGATTCAAGCATAAAGGTTATCCGCAGTGGCTCTTTCTTTTTTGATGAATATGGTGATAACAGTTTGACTGTTAGTTTTCGTTCGATGAATTCACACGAGACTTCGTTGTTCAACACCGGTTTCAGATGTGCAAAGGATGGGAAATAGGGGAATTGAGAGTTTAAAGTTCAGAGTTCAGAGTTCAGAGTTCAAAGTACAAATTCTAAAGTTCAAAGTTTTAAGGAAAAAAGATGATAAATATTCAATATCCAATATTCAGGTCGTGTTACTAATTATCTTGATACTATAATTTTATAAATCAATTAAATACTATTAAAAAAAATGACAAAAATGAACAGAAGAAACTTTATCGGTAAAACCGCGATTGGAGCAGCTGCGGTTACTGTAATTCCACGCCATGTTTTGGGCGGAAATGGTTTTGTTGCCGCAAACGACAAAATAAACCTGGGTTATATTGGTAACGGAAAACAGGTTTACACTTTGTTAAACAGCATTGGTGCATGCAAAGAAACAGTAGCAGTTGCTGCCAGCGATGTTTACAAAAGAAAATTGGACATGTTTGTTGAAGCAGCTAAAAAGAATAACAGTGAAAAAGGTGTTGATGCAAAAGTTGACGGCTATCATTATTACCGTGAATTGCTTGAGCGCAAAGACATTGATGCCGTTGTAGTTGCAACTCCCGACCATTGGCACGCCCAAATTGTTGTTGATGCAGCAAAAGCCGGTAAAGATATTTATTGCGAAAAACCAATGGCTTTGACAGTTGCTGAAGGACGTGCGATGGTAAATGCAACACGTAAATATGACAGAGTTTTTCAAACCGGTAATATGCAGCGTTCATGGCGCGATTTCCGTCATGCAGTTGAACTTGTACGCAACGGTTATATTGGCGATATAAAAGAAATTAATGTAAGTATAGGTGAACCGGTTAAACAGTGCGATTTGCCAACGCAGCCTGTACCCGAAGGTTTAGATTGGAACGAATGGGTTGGCCCGTCTTTGTTCCGTGGTTTTCATGAAGATCTGGCACCTGCCGACCCACATAAATCACCCTGGGCATGGTGGCGTGGTTACCGCGATTTTGGCGGTGGTTTGGTTACCGACTGGGGCGCACACATGTTTGATATTGCACAATGGGCAATGGATAAAGACGGATCAGCACCGGTTCAGCTTTTACCTCCTTCAGAACCCGGACAGAGTTATGGTTTAACAATGATTTATGACAATGGCACCCGCATTAATCATAAAATTTGGGGTGGTGAAGATGATGGAAATGGCGTTCAGTTTATAGGTACTGAAGGCAGAATTGAAGTCAGCCGCAGTTTTCTGAGAACCTTCCCCAATGAGAAAC
Organism: Draconibacterium sp.; assembly: GCA_035391305.1. Classification (GTDB taxonomy): domain Bacteria; phylum Bacteroidota; class Bacteroidia; order Bacteroidales; family Prolixibacteraceae; genus Draconibacterium. The sequence goes on along the minus strand of DAOPKR010000051.1, from coordinate 21,832 downwards.
TGGCAAAAGCTGATTTGAAATCTACGGATAAACGTGTCTATTTCAGTGATAACCATTATCAGGACTGGGTAGATGCCATGAAAAAACGTTCAAAACCAATTTCTGATGTAACCGTTGGCCACAGCACTGCCGCAGTTTGCAACATAGCAAATATTGCCTATGAATTGCAACGTCCGCTTTTGTGGGACCCAATTGCTGAAAAATTTAATGGCGACGACTTTGCAAATATGATGCTTTCGCGGCCGATTCGTGGAAAATGGGATTTTACTGCTTTCTAATAAATCGTGTATCGATTTTCAAATCGCAATAAATAATAGCAGATCGTAATTTGCCTGTTACAGTATAAAACCCTGAAAGTTTCCTTACTTTCAGGGTTTTTTTAGAAATCAGATTTTTTTCAGACTGAATGAAGGAAACACTGCTAAAAATTTGGAACTATTTATTAGATGCCGGAATTGCTACCTTTTGGCAATTGCTGATATTGGTTGGGCCAATTGCGCTGCTGGCGGGAATAATGAATTTTATTTCCCGCAAAAATGAAAATTTAAGTTACAAGGTACTCGGTCGAAAAGTTTACCTGTATGTTTTTGGATGGCTGGGAACTTCAATTCACGAGTTGGGTCATGCCATTTTTGCAATAATTTTTGCCCACAAAATTTCCGAAATAAAACTGTTTACACCGGGTTCCGGAAAGTCGCTGGGGCATGTAAAACACAGCTACACAAAAGGAAATCCGTATCAAACTTTGGGCAATTTTTTTATCGGCCTGGGGCCCGTTTTGTTAGGTTCATTCTTGCTTTTGGTGGTAACCTGGCTACTTTTTGGTATCGATATTTTTAGTATTGCAAATAAATACGGAGTCATTTTCAGTTTTAATATTTTCAGAAGTTTTGAGTCAGTATTAAATGCTGTAACAAGTTTAGGCAGCGGTGTCTGGCAGTTTTTCCAATTGATTTTTACCGGGCCAAAAACGGTTTGGTGGAAACTGGTACTTTTCTTTTACCTGTTTTATGCAATCGGAAGTTCAATAACTTTAAGCGGGCCTGATATAAAAGGAGCATTCCGCGGATTTTTTTATTTTCTGATCCTCCTGCTTCTTTTTAATATCGCAACATTTTGGCTGGGCAATTTCGCAACAACTTTTTTCATGCAGATAAATCAGTATTTATCCGGTTTTTACTTTCTGATTATCGTGAGCATGGGTTTAAACCTTGTGTTTATAATCGTGCTTTTGCTTTTTGACATTGTACTTTCCGGCATATTGGATATTAAAAAACCGTCAGCACGTAAATCAAAACAGTAAACAATATTTGCATTATTTTTCCAGTAAAATTTATCAAATTATGTCAATTCAAAAATTCACAGAAGTAATTCCAAAAGCCGAGTTACACGTTCATATAGAAGGTACATTCGAGCCGGAACTTATGTTTGAAATTGCAAGCCGAAACAACATTTCACTTCAATACAATTCGGTTGAAGATTTAAAAAATGCATACAATTTTACTAACCTCCAGAGTTTTCTTGATATATATTATTCAGGCGCAAAAGTTTTAATCAATGAACAGGATTTTTACGATTTAACCCTGGCTTACCTTGAAAAAGCACATTCGCAAAACGTACTTCATACAGAAATTATGTTCGACCCGCAAACACACACCAATCGTGGGGTTGAATTTAAAACTGTAATTTCAGGAATTACCAATGCAATGAAGGACGCAAAATCAAAATTGGGTATTACTTCAAATCTGATAATGTGTTTTCTTCGTCATTTAAGTGAAGCCGATGCAATTAAAACCCTTAAAACAGCGCTTGATTACAAGGATTTAATTGTCGCAGTTGGACTGGATTCGTCGGAAAAAGGGCATCCACCTTCAAAATTTAAAAGGGTTTTTGAAATGGCTTTAAAAGAAGGTTTTAAAACAGTTGCACACGCCGGAGAAGAAGGACCTGCTGAATATGTTTGGGAAGCGCTTGATTTGCTCAAAGTTTCGCGTATCGACCACGGAAATAATTCGCTTGATGATGATAATTTAATTCAGAAATTAATTAGCCACCAAATTCCGTTAACAGTGTGTCCGCTTTCGAACCTAAAACTAAAAGTGGTTCACGATTTGAAAACGCACCCACTAAAAAAAATGCTCGATGCCGGACTTTTGGCAACGGTTAATTCCGATGATCCTGCTTATTTTGGAGGATATGTGAACGAGAATTTTTTAGCGGTAGCTGAAGCTTTGAAACTCACAAAAGGAGAAATCTTCATACTTGCCGTCAATTCTTTTAAGGCAAGTTTTTTGGATGAATCTTCAAAACAAGAAATGATTGAAAAAGTTGGGAAGTTTTTTGAAACAGTAAACTAAAAAACGTTTACCCAAAACCAAAAAGTTGGTTAAATTGCAAACAGATTTTTAATTCAAATTAAAATAATAAACCAATGAAAAGAGTTTTACTTTTTATGTTCACCCTGTTTTTACTTATCCACATTTCAAAAGCTGAATCGCCATACCCTGTTCGCGGACTTTGTGTAGCTGCTCCTTCAGTCGCTAATGTCGATGAGTTTGTGAAATTCATCGAATCTGATCTTGCACCTGCCGGACTAAATGTGCTGATTCTTCGAATCGAATATCAGTATCAGTTTAAATCTCATCCTGAGTTGGTTGGCAGCAATCCGTATTCGGAAAGTGACGTAAAAAAACTTGTAAAAGTTTGCAGGGAAAATAATATCAGGTTGATTCCGCAAATCAATCTTCTCGGGCACCAGTCGTGGCACGGCAAGTTGGGCAAATTGCTTGAAGTTTACCCGCAATTTGACGAAACGCCGGATATTAAACTTCCAAAGGACGATGAATACAAGTGGCCAAATTCTGATGAGTTGTACTGTAAAAGTTACTGTCCGCTGCACCCGGAAGTGCACGATGTAGTTTTCGATTTGGTTGACGAGATTTGCGATGCCTTTGAAACCGATGCTTATCATGCCGGATTGGATGAGGTTTTTTATATTGGTCATGAAAACTGCCCACGCTGCTACGGGCGCGACAAAGCTGAATTATTTGCCGGCGAAGTCACTAAGATCAGAAATCATTTAAAAGAAAAGAACCGGGAACTCTGGATTTGGGGTGATCGGTTAATTGACGGGAAAACTACCGGAATTGGTTTATGGGAAGGCAGTTACAACAATACGCACCGGGCGATTGATATGATTCCGAAAGACGTGGTAATTTGCGACTGGCATTATGAACGCCCTGATCCAACTGCCGTTTTGTTCGCGTCAAAAGGGTTGGGTGTTATTACCTGTCCATGGCAGAATACTAAAAATGCAATTGAGCAGGAGAGAATGATGCGATTGTTTATTGAAGGGGCTACAAAAGAAACAAAACCCAAATACATGGGAATGATGCAAACCGTTTGGGGCTCTGCCGAAGGATTTATGAGAAGCTACAAAGGAACTGGAAATCCCGAACGAATGGATAAATCAGCCGCATGCTTTAAAGAACTTGTAAAGGTTTGGAATAAATAATATTAAATCATAATCTGTCACAAAAAGTCACAATCAATCTCATTTTTATGAAATCAATACTTAATATCTTTTTTATCGCAGTTTTTCTTTGCGTTGCGTTAGTCACTGAAAGTAAAACTCTGCCAAAAATTAAAGTTGAAGGAAAAGATATTGTAACCGAAAATGGCGAAGTTCTCCGGTTGAAAGGTGTTAGCTTTTCCGACCCCGACAAACTTGAAAGAAACGGGCAGTGGAATAAAAAATATTTTCAGGAAGCAAAAAACTGGGGCTGCAATGTTGTGCGTTTTGCAGTTCACCCAACTGCACTCAACAACCGGGGCTGGGATGCCTACTTCGAATTGGTTGATAAAGGTGTAAACTGGGCTGCTGAACTTGAAATGTATGTAATTATCGACTGGCATTCAATTGGAAATTTGAATACAGAGAAATTTTCGAATAAAATGTATAATACTACGATGGATGAAACAATTAAATTTTGGAAAACTGTTGCAAAAAGATACAAGGGAAATTCAACTGTTGCAGTGTACGAACTTTTTAATGAACCTACTAATGAAGGCGGCAAACTGGGTGAATTAAGCTGGAACTCGTGGAAACCAACTTTGGAAAAATTAATTGATGAAATTGAAAAAACCGACAACGAAAAAATTTACCTGGTTGCAGGAATGAACTGGGGCTATTTTTTGGATGAAGTAATTGAAAATCCTGTCAACCGTAAAAATGTGGCTTATTGTTCTCATCCATATCCGCAAAAACGCGAAAAACCGTGGGAACCGCAATGGGAAAAAGACTGGGGAA
>DAOPKR010000051.1:9918-17423 GCA_035391305.1 Draconibacterium sp. | reverse complement strand
TATCCGCAAAAACGCGAAAAACCGTGGGAACCGCAATGGGAAAAAGACTGGGGAAGTGTAGCCGATAAATACCCGGTTATTGCTACAGAATTTGGTTTTATGGGAGCCGACGAGCGTGGCGCGCATATTCCCTGTATCTCCGATGAAAGTTATGGCGAAGCAATTATGAATTATTTCGACAAAAAAGGAATTTCATTCACAATTTGGTGTTTCGACCCCAACTGGCCTCCAACATTAATTACCGACTGGAATTTTACACCTTCACGACAGGGGAAATTTTTTAAGGCTGCTTTATCGAAATAGAATTTCAGTAAAAATTTTTAAAAAAGACATTGAGTTTTACTTCTTAATGCCTTTTTTTTAAATCAAAATTAGTTTACATATGCAAAACTGCGTTTAATTCCTTTTATAAAATGTACCGCCGGATAACCAAAAGCTACGATTAAACCTTCCCGCGAGGTGTATTTTATTCCATATTTTTCACGAAATTTTCTTGCTTTTTTTCCATTTTGAATCAGTGGATGAACTGCGCCGAGCATGCAGGTTCCCAAGCCCAGTGATTCTGCGGTAATCATTGCATAAGTTGCGGCAATAATCGGGTCAGCCGGATCTGTGTAAGGTGTGCCATAAAAATACATGGCCAAAGGAGCATCGTAGTTGATAACATTTTTGTTTTTCTCCATATTTTGGGTGTAGGTTTTAAAAAGCGGACGAACAAATCCTTTGAACATTTCATCGTTTGTTTTGCCCCAAAACGGACGCATTAACAACAAAAACCAATTGGAAACAAACCATTTCATCGAATCCAGAAAATCGCTGAAATCTTTGGCAAAAGCGCGTGTTTGTTCTTTCCCGTTCAAAATCATTACATGCACATCTGAAGGTGGTAAACCCATTGGAGCAGTTTTAGCTGCCAATAGAATTTTTTCAATTATTTCAGGTTCAATATTTTGGTCTTTAAATTTGCGAATACTTCGGCGTCGCTGATACAGCGTTAAAAGTTGTTCGTAACCGGCTGATTTTTCTTTGGGTGGCAAATCAAATAAATCTTCCGGGCTGATTTCCCTGCCATGAATTTCGATTGCTCCGTTCGGACAAACTGCCATACAATGCCCGCAGCCAATACAACCAAAAACCGCAGAGTCACTTTTGGCCGCAATATTATTTTCGATTTTTAAACTTGAATCGCTGCAAACATTTACACAGGTTCCGCAGCCTGTACATAAATCAGGATTAACTGAAATAACTGCCGCTTCCTTTGTTCTGGTAGTTGGAATAGCCATTTTATATTGTTTTAGTTGTATATAAGCAAGTTACAAGGTTTTTGGCAAAATTTATCTTCCAGTTGAAAATAATAATTAATCAGACAACCACTTTTTGAAATCACCCGAGCGATCGATACTTACTATTGTATCAAAATAATCATCTGGTTTTGGTTTGAGTTCAAGTTTTACGCGTCCCCTTGAATAAGCTACCATTTTTGAAATGGAGTCCATATTTACAAGAAATTTGCGGTTTATGCGGAAAAAAGAAGCAGGGTTAAGCATGGTTTCAAGTTTATCCAAAGTAAATTCAACCGGGTATGATTTTCCTTCAAAAGTTTGCAGGTAAATTCCTTTGTCGAGCGAGTAAAAATAGGCGGTTTCACTTACTTCTACCTTTCTGATTTTTTCGCCAATCTGTATCAGAAAACGTTTTTTATATTCGGGTTCTTTCCCTTGAATATTTGCTAAAAGTGTTTCGAAATCAATATGAAAAGCTGATTTTAGTGACTTGTATTTTACAAGGCTTTCAGCAAGATCGGCTGTGCGAATTGGCTTTAACAAATACGCAATACTGTTTAGCTGAAATGCACGAATTGCATACTGGTCGTAAGCAGTTGTAAAAATAACAGGTGTATTTGTTGTTACCTGTTCAAAAATGCTGAAACTTATCCCATCGGATAATTGAATGTCAAGAAAAATTAAATCGGCATGGTTTTGCATTAACCATTTTGCTGATTCTGTTATCGATCCCAATTTTGCCAAAACCTTGATTTCGGGATCTATTTCATGCAACATATCTTCCAGCTTTTCTGCGGCAAAAATTTCGTCTTCAATTATTAATACGTTCATCGGTTTCAGGTTTTATTAATGGTAGTGAGGCAATGTAATGATTTGTTTTTACTGAAAATACAGGCTCTTTATCAGAAATCAGGGCGTATCGTTTTACAAGGTTTTTCAGTCCCAGCCCGGTTGAAACTCCTTTTGATATTTTGGGCTGAATGTTGTTTTTGATGATAAGAGAAAGCCCTTCGTTATAAATTTCAATGAACAGTGGTTTTGTTTCGTTTACAATATTGTGTTTGGTTGCATTCTCCAAAACTACCTGAAGAGAAAGTGGCGGAAGAAATAAATCGAGCAAATCAGCCGGAATATTAATTGAATAACTCAGGTCTTTTCCGTAACGGATTTGCTGAAGAAAAAGATACGACCTTGTAAAATCCAGTTCTTTACAAACAGTTGCAACAGGCTGTTCAATGGTTTCCAAAACATAACGGTAAATGTGTGAGAACTCATCGATAAATTGCTGAGCCTTTTTCACGTCTTTATTTATCAAACCCGATAATACGTTTAAACTGTTGAACATAAAGTGAGGATTGATTTGGCTTTTTAGTACTTCAAACTTAATTTGCGAAAGCTCGGCCTGTAAATTATCGGCAATTTGTTTGGCCTGGCGGCTTTCGTTAAATGCAATCCAGCCTTCAAGAATTGCCATGACCAAAATGTTTACCACCGAAAAAATTAATGCGTTGTTCACAAGTACATTCATTAAATCACGTTCGTAGGCTTTTATTGAATGTGCAAAAAGTGTAAACAAAACCGAAATAAATACAGCCAATATAATCGCAAAGAAAAACTGAAAAACGATGCGCTGAATAATTTTCCGGCTCCACGGACAGCTTTTGTTTAGATATTGAATCATAAATAAATCGGGGTACGCAATAAAAAAGCTGAATATTAAACTGAGAGTTGTTCCTCTCAACAAGCGCAAAAAGAAATGTTGCAAACTTTCCAGAACATAATATCCGCTATAATGATTGTAGATTATCACAATCATTTGAATGCCCACTGAAAGTGCCAGTAATAAAATCAGTAATTTTTTAAACGAGAAAAGGCGGTGTATTTGTCGAAAGTTCATTTCCCAAAATTTAAGCTTTAAATATACCAAAATTAGTATTGAGACATGAGAACCAGGAATCAGGAATCAGGTTCAGTAATCCTGTATCGAAAATCAAAATCCATTTTGTCAAATCAGGTCTAAAGGGAACACATAATTCATGTTCCCTTTAAACCGAAATAAACAGTTGCGTTTCAGAACTTTTTAAGGATGCCCACCCGAAGTTGGAGATATTTTAAATCCAGCGGCACATTAACACCTTCGTTTTCAACGTCACGGTTCAATGAATTGAATTTTACACCGGGTGTTAAACTCCAGTTTTTACCGAGGTCAAGGTCAATTCCACCTGCAAGTTGCCAGCCCAAACCGTGCCCGCTGTCATGTGTTATATCGCCGTCGGTATTTTCAATTTCAATGTGGTTGTACAAACCACCTGCCCTCAAATAATACGAAAGCTTGTTTTCTCCAAACGGGTGTTTAAACTGAATACCGAAAACATATCCGGTTTCTTCAAAACAAACGTCGGTTCCTGCAAACGAATTGTCTGCGCCAAGCCTGTTCCAGCCCCAGCCTCCATAAACTCCCGTGTGCGGCATAAAACGGTAATGAAAAATTCCTTCGAACCCAAAACCGGGATTTAGTGTTGTGTTTCCGGGTTTTGTTAAAGAAACCGAAGCACCACCGCTTAATTCAAATCCAAAACGTTTTTCTTTTTCCTGTGCTTTCCCGTTGAACTGGAAAACGAAAAAAATTGCTGTTAATAGTAAAACTTTTGTTTTCATGGCTTTAATTGTTTTAAATGAATGACTTATTAAATAATGAGTCAAAAATAAGCCGGGGCATGCCGCCATGAAATTTTAAAATACCGAAGGTGTAATTAATAGGGTTGAACCTGTAGTTTTCGGAATTAAAAGATTTTATTGAATTAATTTGAATAGAAAATCTGCAATTTTCTGTTCAAATTCATCGATATGTTTAACCGGAGTGTGGCCAGCGTCTTTAATGGTAATTAATTCATTTGTTACTTGCTTCGCTTTTAATTTTTCAGCCAGTTGAAGAGAATTGCTGTAAGAAACAAGTTTGTCTTCAGTTCCGTGTACAATTATGGTTGGCGGATCGTTTTTATCAATATCCAGTTCGCCCCAAATTACATCGGGAGTTCCCCATAAATCAACAAATGCCACAATTCCCGTTTTATCGGTTTTGTTGTCTGGCCTGTCATTAAAACACAACTTACAACCGAGCATTCCTCCTGCTGAACCACCGGCAATAATTATTTTCGAAACATCAACTTTTAATTGTTTTCCGTTTTCCCGAAGCCAGGCAAGTCCTTTAACTGCGTCTTCCATCGCATCCGAAATAGTGCCTTTGGGATCGTCTTTTGGATTTTCTCTTAACCGGTAATCAATTGACAAACAAACATATCCTTTTAGGGCAAACCGTTTGGCCATTTCAACTATATACGACTGGGTTTTATCGTTTCCTGGCCTGAAACCACCGCCGTGAATCCAAACAATTACGGGCCTGTTTACCAAATCATCGTTTTCAGGAGAATAAATATCGAGTGCAAGTTTTTGTTTTGTCCCGGTTGAGATAACCGACTCACCAAAAACTATGTCCTTCTGAATTGTAATGTTTTCAAAAATCTTGTTCAAATAACGCACCTTTTCGTCATTGTTTGTGTTTGAAGTTTTTGTTTCGTAAAAATTGTTTGCCAACAAAAAATTGGCGAACAAAGCACAAAACATAATCATTAATGTAATTTTTAATTTTTTCATATCGATTTTCTTTTTAAACAGGCAAGGGTAAAATTACAATATATTTTACTTCAGAACTTTTTTATTTTAGCCGCCAAAATGCTTCTAATGGCAACCTGTAAATTCACAAAAAATCGAACAACTATTTTGTTTGGGTGTTTAACCTAGCAAAATAAAGTTTAAATACTTCTTTTATTCAGAAACTAAATTTTACTGCTTTGGAAATTCTAAATAAAAAGCCCGGGATGGAATATCGCCGTTTTGGGAAAACCGAAAAAGTGTTGAGCGTAATTACTTTGGGAGGGATGCGGTTTAAAAATGGCTGGGAAGAACCACGCCGCGAAATCCCCGAAGCAACGCTGGAACAGTGCCGCGAGGTTGTTCAACTGGCTTTTGATGCCGGAATCAACCACATTGAAACTGCCTGGGGATATAAAAAAAGCGAAACAGTTTATGGTATGGTTTTAAATGAAGAACTGAAAATTCCGCGAAACTCCTACCATTTGATGACTAAAGGACACTTTTTCAGCGCAGGCGAAATTCGTGAAAAAGTTGAACTTCAACTTAAAGATTTACAAACTGATTATCTCGACTTTTATGGCTGGCACGGAATGAACAACGATGAAATTATGCTGCAGGCTTGTAAAACGGGCGGTCCGGTTGAAGAATTGCTGAAAATGAAAGAGGAGGGGATTGTTAAGCATGTTGGATTCAGCACGCATGCACCTTTAAATACGATAATTAAGGCCATTGATACTGGTTTATTTGAATTTGTAAACCTTCATTATTACTATTTCAACCAGCGAAATGAAAAGGCTGTTGCTGCTGCAAACGCGCGCGACATGGGAGTTTTTATTATTTCGCCAAACGACAAAGGCGGACAGCTTTTTAAAGCACCGAAAAAAGTAACGGATGCAACCTTCCCTTTAACTCCAATTCAGTGGAATACACGGTTCAATCTGCAAAAAGAATCAATTCATACGCTTACTTTTGGTTTAACCGAAGCTTCGCAATTCAACGAAATGAAAGGAATATTTCCATCGGAATGGACTGAACGGGAACAAAACATTAAACTCCGATTAGACGAATTTTTGAAAGATGATCCTTACTCATATTTCGATGGGTTTGAACTTGAAAATGATCCTTCGGGTATTAACATTCCTGAAATTTTAAGGTTGCGAAAACTTTGGAAATGCTACGATATGAGCGATTTTGGGAAATACCGTTACAAAACTTTCGAAGACAGAAACCACTGGTTACCCGGAGAACAGGCTTTTAAAGAAAACGTCGAAAAAATAGATATTTCAAAAGTTCCTGATGAAATTCCGCTGAAAAAATTGTTGAGTGAGGCACACAATGAATTTTATATTCCTCAATACAAACGGCAGATTTCCAGTTTTATAAGTGATGTTAAAACAAAGGGAAAAATTATTATACAAAGCCATTAACAGTCATCCGAATGATTTAAAAGGTAAAATTTTTTAAAAATCTGTGAATCTGCGGAAATGTTATATTATAAATCTGTGGCAATTTTTTTCAAATTTTCATTACTTTCACCTCAGTTTAAACCAAAAAAAATCTAAATCAAATTGTTATGAAATCAACAAAAAAATCAGTTTCCGGATTATTGTCCATTCTGGTATTCTTTCTGGTATTTATGATCAGTTCAACACTTTCTGCACGCGATTATTACCAGTTAAAAGTTTATACAATAAAAAATTCGGACCAGGAAAAAAGCATTGACAACTACCTGAAAACCGCCTACATTCCGGCAATGCACCGTGCAGGCGTTAAAACAGTTGGGGTATTTAAACCAAAAGCTGATGACCCGGCAGTTGGTACAAAAATTTTTGTGTTGGTTCCGCTGAAAGAGATGGCGCAAATTGAAAAAATTGAGACAGACTTATCAAAGGACAAGGAATATCAAACCAACGCGGCGGATTATATTAATGCTGCTTTTGACAATCCGCCATACGAGCGGATTGAATCGATTTTGTTAAAAGCATTTGCTAAACAACCCGATTTGTTTGTGCCAAAATTTACAACTCCACGGAACGAACAAATATTTGAGTTGCGCAGTTACCAAAGTGCTACCGAAAAAATTTACCACAAAAAAGTTGAAATGTTCAACGAAGGCGGTGAAACCGAAATATTTAAAAATATTGGTGCAAATGCAGTGTTTTATGGCGAAGTAATTTCTGGAAGCCAAATGCCGAACCTGATGTACATGACCAGCTACGAAAATATGCAGTCGAACGAAGATCATTGGAAATTGTTTCGCGATCACCCCGACTGGAAAAAACTTTCTGGCATGGAAGAATATAAAAATACAGTTTCGCACATTGACAAATGGATGTGTAACCCAACCGATTATTCAGATATTTAATAATCTGTCTGTTCGCTTTTCGCATGTTTTGCATTAAAAAACCTGTGAAATATTTGTTAATAAGAAAGTATTCATATCGTCGCAATTTTTATGAATACTTTCTTTTTTCGTTTTTAATATGAACTAAAATCAGCTAAAATTGCTTTCGGTTTTTTTGATTTTTATTTTTGAAGAATGATTAAAATTCAGGACGAACAGCATTT
>DAOPKR010000051.1:2532-9818 GCA_035391305.1 Draconibacterium sp. | reverse complement strand
GTTTTTTTGATTTTTATTTTTGAAGAATGATTAAAATTCAGGACGAACAGCATTTTATACAATTATGCAGTTGGTGTTTAAATACCGAACCAAAATTAAACCCTGTAATTTCAAGTTTTGGTTTTCCTCCGTTTTGGCACCGCGAACCAAATTTTGCCACTTTAATACTTACCATTTTAGAACAGCAGGTTTCGCTTGCCTCGGCAAAGTCAGCCTACAATAAACTTGTCGGTAAAATTGGATTGGTAACTCCGGAAAAACTTGTCAATCTGAAAGACGAGGAATTGAAGTCTTGTTATTTTAGCAGGCAAAAGATAGTTTACACAAAAAATCTTGCCAGTGAAATAATGTCAGGTAATCTTGATCTAAATGAATTGAATAATTTATCGGAACCGGAAATCAGATCAATCCTGATACAACTAAAAGGCATTGGAAACTGGACTATTGATATGTATTTGTTAATGAGCCTTCATTTTGCTGATATTTTTCCTCCTGGCGATTTGGCAACCATAAAATCAGTTTATGAACTCGATCTTGTACCGGCAACTTTTTCAAAAGAAGAAATCGTTAGCTTTATGCAAAAATTCAGTCCGTTTCAGTCGGTGGCAACTTACATTTTGTGGCACAGTTACATTGAAAGGAGAAAATTGAAACTTGAATAATTGATAAAAAAAAATGCTGATCGACAATAAAATTGAGAGAACATTTAGTGGTCCGATGGTAATCATGGGTGCAACTTTCTTTGCAGTTACTGTAATTCTGATGCTTACCTATCACTGGATTTTTGGGATTCTAAGTTTTGTGATTGCTGCTTTTTTACTGTTCACTTATTCGGGAATTGAGATTGACACTGAAAAACGGATGATAAAACCATATTATATGGTATTTGGATTTTTGAGGCGGGGAAGTTGGGAATCCCTCGAAAAATACAGGGGATTAACACTTGTTCCAATGCAAAAAATTTATAAAACATTCAGCCGGTCAAACCGTGAAACTTTTTCAGCAAAAAACGATTTCAGGGTTTATTTAATAAATAATGCAAAAAAACCTGCGTATCCGTTAAAAACCTGCAAAAGCCGCGAAGAAGCCCAAAACAGTATGGATGAGTTTTCTATTTGGTTAAAAATGCCGGTGTTTACGGTTAAAAAATATTAATCAATTGTTACATATTAATTTGATTTTAATATTCATCAATTAAAATCACCTCAACATAAATCATTTTTTTATAAATCGCACGTTTATTTTTACAAACAAAAATTAAAACCATGAAACAACTTTTTGTAATTGTATTCCTGTTAATTATTAGCACCACATTATTCAGTCAACCCAAAACAAAAGGTAAAGTAAAACGGAAATACCGTGATGTTGAGCAGGTTTCAGAACAATTACCTGTTGTTTTTTTACGCGGATCAGTTTATGATGAAGATGAAAATCCGGTTGCCGGAGCGAGTGTTACTATCGACGGAACAATAAAAGGAGTTAATACAAATGAAGTTGGTGAATTTATTATTGAAAACATTGTAACAGGAAAAGCGCGTATCAGGGTTTCATTTGTTGGGTATGAAACACACACTACCGATTTGGAAATCAGAAATGGTCAGAATTACAAGGATATTATGCTAACAAAGGATAATATTCACCTTGAACCGGTTACAGTATTTGCACAAAAACGTGAACAACAAATCCTTGATGTACCGGCAGCAATTTCTGCAGTTACTGCAAACACAATCAGTCGTTTAAATATTACAGAGTTGGGACAGTTCAGTGAATTTGTCCCCGGATTATATATTCGTGAACAGGGAGCAAACAGGCCAAGTTTTGTAATTCGCGGATTAACAAGCGAAGAAGTTAGTGCCAGCGCGCAACCGCGGGTTTCGGTTTATAACAACAATGTACCGATTAACCGGGCGAGTGGTGCATCAGTCGAACTTTTTGACATGGAACGCATTGAAGTTTTAAAAGGGCCTCAAAATACTTTGTTTGGCCGCGGCGCCCAAACCGGGGCTGTTCATTTTATAAGTAAAATGCCTGTAAATAATACTGAAGGAAATATAACTGCCGGATATGGAAGTTATAATCAAAGAGAACTTAGAGCTACAGTGAATGCTCCTGTAGTTGCAGATAAACTTTTTGTTCGTGCTGCCGGAATTTACAGTGCCCGCGATGGTTATGTTGAAAATACATTTGGAGGAACTTTGAATGGGAAGAATACTGTTGCCGGGCGTTTCTCGGCTCGGTTTATTCCTCAGTGGAACCATAAACTTGATTTGGTTTTAAATTACCAAAAAGACGATTCACCCGGAATTGCTTTTATGAGCAAACAGTTTCCAAACACAAATGGAGTAACTGATGTTTTTAGTGGAACCGCGTCTCTTGAGCAGGGTAAAAACCTTGGTACCGGAAAAGATTTTTTCGATGCCACTTTAAATTATAAATATTATATAAACGAGAATACTTCCTGGTCGTCAATAACTTCATACCGAAAAGGAAACTCAAATGCACGGTGGGATGGAGACGGTACGGCTTCAGCAGCAATTGACATGAAGGAAACTTCAGGAGCTGATCAGTTTTACCAGGAAATTCGTGGGAATTTTTCGCAAAACAGCAGGTTGATTGGCACGATTGGGGCAAGTTACTGGCGCGAAAAAGCCGACCAGAAATATTGGTTTTCACCCAATGAACAGCAATTTGCAAGCCTGTTTTTTCTTCAACCGCCAATGCCTGTTTCTCCTGATGGACAACCGATTGTAATTGCTGCTATTCCGAATGACCCCATGTTGGGTCCATTAGCTGGAATGCCACTTCCGACAAATCATCAGGAGGAAACCCGGAGCAATGCAACAAACCAATCGGCAGAGGCATTTATGGAAGTTACATATCAGCTAACGCGTAAAATTTTTGTAAATGCTGGAGTTCGTGGTGTTTTTGATATGTACAAATTAAATAATGAAGCGGAAATGGTTGGCGGCGATCCCTCAATGTTGGGAAATTTAACCGGAAGTTCGCCTAACCTGTTTTTTAAACCATCTGCTTTACAGGAAATTAGTAAAAACACGCTTTCTGTTACGGGCAAAGCCGGTTTGCAATACAAGTTTAACGAATATGGAAATGTATTTGCAAATTACTCACGCGGCAGGAGGCCAAATGTTTTGCAGTTTACTTCCACGGGGGAAAAACAAATTCTTGATGCCGAGATTTTAAATAATTTCGATGCAGGCTTGAAAGCGTCTTTTTTCGAACGCGCTTTTGTTGATGTTGTTGGATTCTACCAATTATATAAAGATTTCCAGAGTTATGCATGGAAGGATAACAATTATATAGTTATTGATGGCGGTAAAGCTACTACATACGGAGCAGAAGCATCTGTGAATGTCGCAGTTGTTAAACAGCTGGAACTTTTCGGAAACTATGCATGGCTGCATTCTGCTTTCGATTCAACAAACACTGATGGTCTGGCGCAGGAGTATGCAGGAAACCAATTTAGTCTGGCTCCTGAACATAGTTTTACCGTTGGGTTTAATGCGCAGTTTAACATTACCAAAGCCATTCAGTTTTATGTTTCGCCTTCTTATTCCTACAAAACACATATTTGGTTCACTGATGCAAATACTGAGGGACTTGATCAGGATGCTTACGGTTTACTGAATATAAACGGCGGCTTAAAATTATCTGATCCACAGCTGACATTATCTGTTTATGCAACCAACTTACTTGATGAAAAGTATGTTACAAGTGGTGGAAATACAGGCAGTTTATTTGGAGTTCCAACTTTTGTGCCAGGTGCACCTCAAATGTTTGGGGCAAAAGTTACCTGGGACTTCTGATAATATATTGATAAAGAAAAAACCCCCTTCTTTTCGGTTACCTGTTCAGGTTGAAAACATTATTTGTCCCTGAATATCAAATTCATGACAAAAGGAATTGATTTGGATTTGTAAATACTGTAACTTGTATTTATATTTTTTGGTTATATCGTTTTACTTTAAATAATATTGCCATGAAACCAATAATCATCACCTTTACAATTCTGTTATTTTCTTTTAACACCGTTTATTTGAAAGCTCAGACCAAACAAGCAAAACTGAACCAAATTGAATTATACAAACAATTTGTTGGCACCTGGCAGGCCGAAGTTGGTGCAGACAGCCTTGAAGTAAGGGAATGCCGGGAATACGGAGTTTCTTTTGTAATCGAAGTTTCAAGAGTAATAAACGGGCAAAAATCACCTTCGTATATCAATAACATAAGTTTTGATTCAAATGACGGTAAGTTTAAAGGATTTCTTTTATACCCTAACGGTGGATATTTTACATGGATAGGCAATTTCAGCGATAAAAATTCTTTCTCGGGAAAAATAGTATTCAATTTTATGCCCGAGGTTGTCTGGTCTGAATTTCATGCTGAATTTATTAGTCCAACTGAATTTACCTGTACTAATTTTAATCAGGAAGGTAACCAAACAATTATCATGAAATTTGTAAAAATCAATTGACCTTTCTTTAAATTCAAAGAAGGCACTTCGTTTTGACAATCGGAAAGAATGTATGAATTGAATTTCGTGAATTTTCTAAAAGAAAAAAGAGGTAGAATTCTTTGGACGCTTTTGATTCAATTGATAATTTACAAACCCCTTCATAAAACCAATCATTAAAAGAAGAATTCTACCCCTTCGAAGTTAAGGTGTTCCAATAATGAGGCCACAAAATTAGTTTACTGAAAATCAGTGTTATAATGTCTTGTACCACAAAATTCAAATTCTATATTTGGGACAAGTTGTCCAATATCTTTCATAATAGAGGTTTACGTACGTTTGTGTTTTATTATTTGAAACGAACTTTACCCACTGTTTTTTGTTGATAAAAGACGAATAGGTATTTATATTGATTTGAATAACGATAATAAATATTAAAAGTAAGATTTCGAAGCGTGGAAAAGAGTAAAATTATTGCAGTTGTTGGTGGCACCGGTGCACAGGGGAAGGGGCTTGTTAATGCGATTTTAAACGATAAAATAGGAGGATATAAAGCACGCGTTATTACAAGAAATGCAAACTCAGATAAAGCCAGGGAACTTGCAAATTCAGGAGCCGAAGTGGTTGAGGCAGATGTTGACGACAAAGCAAGTCTTGTAAATGCTTTTAAGGGTGCCTATGGCGCATATTGTGTTACTTTTTTCTGGGAGCATTTCTCACCTGAAAAGGAAAATCTTCATGCAAAAAACATGGCTGAAGCTGCCAGTGAAGCAGGTGTTAAGCATGTTATCTGGTCAACATTGGAAGATACACGAAAATTCATTCCGTTGAGTGATGACAGAATGCCAACTTTGATGGGAAAATATAAGGTCCCGCATTTCGATGCAAAAGGAGAATCGAACAAATATTTTGAAAATAGCGGAGTACCATACACTTTGCTAAACACTTCATTTTACTGGGAAAACTTCATTTATTTTGGGTTGGGGCCGCAAAAAGGACCAGATGGTAAATTTGCAATTACATTTCCGATGCGGGACAAAAAGCTGCCTGGAATATCGTCGGAAGACATTGGTAAATGTGCATATTCAATATTCAAGTCGGGTGCTGAATTTCAGGGAAAAACAGTTAGCATAGCAGGTGAGCATTTAACCGGCGGTGAAATGGCCGAAGCGTTTACAAAACATTTGGGAACTGAAGTAAAATATAACGACGTTCCGGCTTCTGTTTATCGTAATTTCGGTTTCCCCGGTGCTGATGATATGGCTAATATGTTTCAGTTTAAGGCTGATTTTGAAACCGAATTTTGTGGTGCGCGGAATATTGAAGCAACAAAAAAACTTAATCCCGGATTATTGGATTTCGATTCGTGGCTGGAGAAAAATAAAAAGGCAATCATTATTTAATTTGTTATAATAGATAATTCATTTAGGGTGGGTAGTTTTATCCACCTTTTTTTATGTCGTAACGAGTATTGTTTCTGTTAAGAATAAACTTGTTTGAAACAAAAAATTGTTATCTTACCTGCAGTTTTATTTCTCTTAATCAGTGTATTAAACTGGGTTAAAAATCTGATCGAAGTATTAACAATAATCTTAAACTAAACAATTATGAAAAAAGTAATTTTATTTTTTGCGGCAATCCTGGTCGTAGTTACAGTATCTGCACAGGTTGATTTTTCAGGTTCATGGAAATTAAACAATTCAAAAAGTAAGTTGGGCGACCAGTTTAGTTTTGCCCCAAAAGAAATAATAATGGTTCAGAAAGGAAATGATTTGAGCATTGAAAGACATGCTGAATGGCAGGGGCAGGAATATACAACCAACGATAAATTTACACTCGACGGAAAAGAATGTATAAACCCGGGGATGATGGACACACAAAAAAAAACGACTGCAGTTTGGGCTGCTGACAAAAAATCGTTAAAAATAATTTCAAAAATTCCGGTGCAGGATGGGGGAGAAGTTTCCGTTACAGAAGTTTTCAAAATGGATGGTGGAAATATGGTGATTGAAATGAATTCAACTTCATCGTGGGGTGATATGGCTGAAACTCAGGTTTTCGATAAAAAGTAAAAAGCATTTTCCGGGGAAAATAAGCAGAAATATTTAGTTAAAAGGATGCCAGACTTTTTCCGGCATCCTTTTTTCAAAAACTTAGTTTTCGAGGTTTTTGATTTTATATTTTACAATTTTCTTTATTGTAACAGAAACTATTATGCTAAGTTTTTTCCCGAATGTTTTGTCATTAATTTCAATTTTGGGAAAAGTAGTTTTTCCAGCAACTTTTCTAAAACAGAGCTTTTATTTAACAAAAAATCAAGCTCAAAGTCTTATAAAATATTTAACTGTACTTATGGGAAATTATACACAAAAACCAAAGCAGAAAAAATGAAGGTTTTATTAATGCTATCGGGTCAATTAGTTTACATAAAGTAATATTGGAATTAAAAGAAGAATGCAAACTACAATGGTTTTTCCGATGATTTTTTATTTACCAAAACAGCATCTTCCATAACGATATCATAACGGTAGCCTGAACCAAAATCCTTGTTTACCGAGATTTTCCCTTTGAATGTAACTTCATCGCCCATTTCGGGTAAATCCTGAGAAGTAATTGTTAAATCGAATTCTCCGTTTGAATCGGTTCCATCCTGAATATGTATCCAGTTTTTTCCCATTACCTGTTTGTTGATTTTCACAACCACTCCCCTGATTTCAAATTCTTTTGTTGTAAAATCGATTCGCTTTTCAAAAACTTCAGCAATTGTTAGTTCTCCCTTTTCTTTTTTAAGTGAAATGGTGCTGAGTTTCTTTGT
>DAOPKR010000051.1:0-2432 GCA_035391305.1 Draconibacterium sp. | reverse complement strand
CAACTCCGTTTTTATTTTTTACGCACGATGAAAAAACCAACGCCAGAATCACTATCACAATTACTTTCATTTTGTATAATTTTTTAAATTAGAATTTAATCCTCAGGTTGAGATACAGCCTGTTGAAATGTTCGGTTTTCTGAAATGTTGCTTCGTAATTAAACGACAAATACAGCTTTTTACTGAACTGATATGAAAAATCAATCTCGCCAATATTCTGTTTCAGTTGCGAAACAGAGCTTGCATAATCGAACTTCACCCAGCGATAATTCAGTGATCCGTAGATTTTGCCTTTTAAAATATCTTTCGACAAACGTGCCCCATAAACCTGTCCGTTTAAATAACTTGTCTGCATCAGGTTGGTTGACAATGAAAGCGATGAGTTTATCATCGGAACTTTTGAATAGGTAACATAACCGTTTAGTGTATTGGTTTTCCGTGTATCATTTTTCATAAACCGTGTTCCGGCATTCACTCCAATATTCAGTAAATTAATTGGCCTGTAATTTATCCTGAACCTCAAACCCTGCCGGCTTGCCTGCTGTAAAATCGCGTCGGTGTAACTTTTAAACGTTTCATAATAAATCACGTTTTTTCGATTGTCATACGAGCCAAAAAGCGATAACCTGCGTGAAACGCGGTAATTAAGCGAAAGGTACAAACTGGTTAAACTTACTGTGTTTTGCGGTTGTCCGTTTTCAATTTTATACAAATCGAGTTCAAACGACGAAAATATATTTACATTTTTTATGAATGAATTGCTGTGCTGAAAATAGATAAACCGCCGATCAGTGTTTCCGCTGTTTCTTTGCTCAAAAAATGCCAGCGAACTCTGTACAAATCCATTTTCTACTTTTTGATTTTGCCCTATGTAAACGCCATATTCAAGTAATTTTGAATTAAATCCGTAGTTCTGAAAATCAGGTCGTGTTCCGCCAACAAGGCCAACAAAAAAACGGTTCCAGTCTTTTTGAAACTGAATTCCGTCAACTGCTCCGATATTGGCAATTTTTGGGTTTATTTTCCGCCCAACCCACATGGTTGTGGTATTGTTAAAATCATATATTAAATTCAAACTGTATATTTTCAGGGCATTGTTAAGATCTTCCTGCACCAGGTCCCATTGATTTAATTTATGCGAAAACGAAACATACGTTTCTGCCGAAAGTTTTGAATTTGAAATATTCCGGGCATCCATTGAAAATGTATAACGAAACCGGTGTAAATTGTCGCTTTCGGTATTTGAAAAATTTGAATAGGAGGAAATTGAAAGTGTGCCGGCAACGTCTTGTTTTGTTGTACTCAATGATTTTTTTTCTGAAGCAGAAGTAATTACCTGTTCGCTTACGTCTTTTTCAGTTTGATTTTCGGTTTGTATTTCAACAAGTTCATTTTTTTGTTTTGTTTT
Source organism: Draconibacterium sp. (assembly GCA_035391305.1). Classification (GTDB taxonomy): domain Bacteria; phylum Bacteroidota; class Bacteroidia; order Bacteroidales; family Prolixibacteraceae; genus Draconibacterium. The sequence goes on along the minus strand of DAOPKR010000051.1, from coordinate 1,024 downwards.
GATCTTTGCAATGGTTAAATCCCCAATTTTAAAAGAATTTTCACCAACAGGATTGCACAGACATGAAATGGTAGAATGATGCTGAACCACCAGTGCAGGAACTAAAACTTCATTTTTGTTGATGAATAATGTATCTCCATTTTCTATTCCTGAAGTGTTTTCAAATTTTACATAAATATTTTGTCCGGTGATATATGAAACCAAACCTTCAATTGTATTAAATGATTCCTGGGCTTCCAAAATCATTCCTGTTCCTGATAATAAGAAAAGAAACACTAAAACTGAGCATGTATTTTTTAATAGCTTACTCATCAGAAGTCCCTTTTGGATGACATGTCAGACAATTAATACTGTTGTATGCATAACCGCTCACTTCGTGGTGTTTATCATCCATCTCCGTCTTGTTGTGTTCATGACAGTCAATACAACTAAAAACAGCAAAGTTGGTTGGTTGCGTATGACAATCGACACACGAATTCCACTCTCCCCGGTGTTTCCCGCTATAAATAGGGAAATATTGGTTGTCGTGATCAAATGTTGAAGGTTCCCAGGCATTTTCGGTATGACAGGATTTACAATCGGTTGAAAATTGTGCAGTTGCATGAGCCGGATCTTTCGTGTTGTTATAATCCGAAGTATGACATACATAACAGGTATTTGGTGTATTTGTGTAATTTCCGTTGTGACATAAAAAGCAATTTCCTGAAACAGTTGCGTGTGCTCCATTTAATGCATAATAGTCATTGTGGGTTGGAAATAACGCCGGATCCCAGCCTGGTCCGGTTGAATGACATTCTTCGCAGTTTGTTGAAATCGCCAGGGATAAATGGTTTGGATTGACTGATTCATTATAGTTTTTACTGTGGCAACTATTGCAAAGTGTTGAAGTTCCTGCGTATCCACTTGTATGACAAGCCGAGCATTCGGTCGCAATGTGCGAACCTGTTAACGGGAAATTGGTAGCGTTATGATCAAAATTATAATCTCCCCAATTTGAAGTATTATGACACTGTAAACATTCTTT
>DAOPKR010000050.1:10936-28225 GCA_035391305.1 Draconibacterium sp. | reverse complement strand
AGAAGGAAACAAAATATTACAACTGTTCAAATGTTTATATGCCTTATGGCGAACAATTGGTTAGTGATGTGGTTAACCGCACCGAAACTGCAATGACTCAGGATCATTGTTTTCTGGCAACCGAGCTTGCATTAACAGGGCAGAAAATGGCTTTTCAGTTAAATGCAAAAGATTAGCGGGGCGAAGGTTTAGAGTTCAGAGTTTAGAGTTTGGAGTAAGGGAATCCTGTATTTTGTGGATGGTTCATTCACATTCAAAACTCAATATTTAAAAACAATGTTGGTGTAAAAGGAACAGCATCAGTATAAATATTAACCAGATTAATGTCGTCAACGGTTGTGCTGCGAAGATTCGAATATTTTACATTTTCTGTATTGAATACGTTCAAAACTGAAATCCCAACCTCGGTTTTCACTTTTCCGGGACGGAATTTATAAACCACTGCAGCATCCAACCTTTTATAATCCTTGTCCGGGTTTAATTCTCTCTCTGTTTCAAAATCGTAGCGGTTAAATCCCGAACCATAAACATAATTTGCAGAAAAATAGAACGATTTGTAGTTAAAAATTCCTGCAATCTTTAATTCATGTCTTTGATCGTGCGGTGCTGGCTTGTATTCATCACGAACATAAAATGGAAAGTGCTCCTCAGTTTTTCCCAATGAATATGAAATCCATGCCATTTGGCGTTTATATTCCTTTTTAATAAAAATATCGAGCCCCGTGCTTCGTGCATCTCCAGCATAAAAACCCCTTTCAAACCGGTTTGAACCATTGTAAAAACGGGTGATTCCGGAGCTTGGTTTGAAATATGTTTCGGCGCTTACCGTTAAGCCGTTTTTAAAATACGAAATTCCGCCAACCCAGTGCTGTGCACGTAAAACGGGGATATTCACCTCATCGCTGTTGGTCCAGAAATAGGCATAATTTAAAGAACTGTCAACAATAGAAGTTTTACTCATAAACTGGTTGTATAAACCCCAGGCTGCATTCAGTTTAAACTCTTCCGACAGTTTTACCGATGCAGAAATACGTGGTTCGGCATACCATCTTTTCAAATATGTGGCATATATTACACGCAAACCTGATTTCAACTCCATAAAACTGCCAACCGGCAATTCGTCCTGCAAATACGAAACAATCCGCGGTGAATGTGAATCCAAATCAATCAATTTATTGTCAAACGATTTTCGGGAAAGTTTTACATTATTATTGATAGCCCCCAGTCCAAAAATTAAATTATGCCCGTTTAATAATGAAACTGTATGTTCGGCATTTACATTGATTTCATCGACATTATTATCAGATGAAATGCTTTTTGTGATATTCTTTTTCCCGTTTCGCGTATTTTCTGTTTGGTTTTGTTCGTCGGCCAAACGTTCAAAAACCGAATATCCGGCTGAAATATTTGTTGTATTTCCATTTTTCCAGGGTTGAACAAACAGAGCTGAACTTCCCAGCTGACGGTTGCGTTCCGCCTCTGACCGCAAAATAATTGTATTTACAATCTGTCCATCCAAATCATAATCAAACTTATCGCCACCGCCGTATAAATTCAATGATAACTGGCTGCCATTGTCGCCCCGGTACACATATTTTAAATTGGCATCACGAAAAGTATAATCCGGACTAACAACAAAATCAATATTATTTCCCAAAGCCGAACCTTTTGATTTTTGCCTGGAATTTCTGCCAAATAATTCGAGACTGGCCGGATCATAAAGTTGATAATAAGTTTGCCGGTAAGCTGCCAGAATTGATGATTTTTTTGACACCGGTATTTCTGCCATTGAATTAATAGTGGTTGAATTGATATTGAAAGTAAAAGCTGGCTTTTGCATTGTCCCGTTTTTTCCTGTAATATCAACAATTCCGCCTATTCTGTCGCCATACCGTGCTTCGTAACCACCCTTTAAAACTTCAATATTTTTTACCATCAAAGGATTAACAACACTTATATTATCGTTAAAATTTTTCAAACCAAAAACTGTGTATCCGTCAAACTGAATTTTACTTTGGCTTTCATAACTTCCCCAAATCAGCATTTCGGTTGATTGTTCGCCGGCGGCTAAAATGCCCGGCATCAGGCGAAGTAGATTGAATACAGAATTATCGCCGTGTCCGGGTAAAACCGGTGCAATACGATGGTTAACTTTCATCCGGCCTGCTTTGTCGCCAATTAATGTCGATTGTTCAACCAAATTGCCAAGTACATCAACCTGTGCAATTTTTTCGATTTGCGGATTCAGCAAAAATTTGTTGTTTACGCTTTCTGTTATTACTGTATCGTAAATGTAATATCCGAGATGCGAAATCTGTAAATCGAAAGTGGTTCCGGCAGATGCTGTAAAATTGAAATTTCCCTGCTGGTCGGTTTGAATGTATTTATTGTTGATATGAATGTATGAATACGGAAGCGGTTCGAAAGTTTGAGATTCAAGTACCTGACCTGCAATTTGTGTGGTTGCCACCGGCTGAACGGCAACTGTATTTTCCGAAACCGGGATGATGATAAAAACCTCACCTGATTTCTCCATTTCCAGGGGTAAATTCTTTAAAAGATAGGAAAGCGCTTCTTCTTCAGACTGAAAAGTGCGGTTTACCGAAATCATATACTTCGAAAGGATATCATTGTCGAAGGCAAACTGTATCCCGTAATTTTCCTTCAAATCAAGCAAAACCTTACTCAGTGAGGTTTTCTGAACTTTAACTATTATTTTTTTTGCTGTTTGTGCTGTTACCTGAAAAAGCACAAGAAACATAAAAACAGCAAACCAAACTGTTTTAGCCATTAATTGTTTTTGACTATCAAATATGAGTTATCCGATTGTTTTATATATTTCAGTTGCATTGATTTACAAACATAATCCAAAACTTCTTCAACGTTTCCGGGTTTTGCAAAATTGCTTGAAAAACTTCGGTTTTTTAATTCATTCTGAAATTGAATTTTTACAGCAAATTGTCTTTCAATTTCGCTAAACACTTCGTTTAATGAGCGTCCGGCAAAATCAAACCTATCCATTTTCCAGTCAACTGCTTTTTCGGTTTTATAATTTGTTTTCATTACAAGTCTTCCATTCTCAAGTTCAACATGGTTGTTTGGTTCAAGCAAAACCGACTCATCCGAGTTTGACAACACCTTAACTTTTCCTGTAAAACAGGTTACCCTGTAATTGCTTTCGCGCGCATAAATATTAAACGAAGTGCCCAAAACCTGTGTTTTTCCGTTTTCAGAAACAACTTCGAATTTTTTTCCTTTTGCAACTTTAAAATAACCTTCGCCTTCAAATTGCACTTTCCGCTGAAACTTCCATTTTAACGGGTAATATTTTATGGTAGAAACTGAATTCAATTCAACAGTTGAGCCATCGGGCAATTCAGCAATAATTTTTTCTCCGGGTAAGGTTTTAATGGTTTTTGTATAAAAAAATGTAAATCCCGATAACCCGACCAAAATTGCAAATACAGCAGCGACCGATAATTTCAGGATATTCGAATAAATTGAAACCGATTTTCCTGCCGGTTTTTCCCTGATTTTGCGTTCAAGTTCAGTCCAAACTTCGGTTTCAGTTTTTTCCCAGGCAATCTTGCCTTTCGAGAAAAAGTCGTTACTGTTTTCTTCTAAACTTGTAATATGTAAATTTTTATCATTCATTACTGTTTTAATATATTTCGTAGATGGTTCAACGCATTTTTCATTCGTTTTTCAACCGCCTTTACACTGATTCCCAGTACCTCGGCTATTTCAGTATATTTCAGGTTTTCTGCCCGGCTCAGCAAAAAAACCGTGCGCTGTTTTTCGTTCATCTTTTCAAGTGAATTTGAGTAATTTTCTTTCAACTGGTTAAAAGTCATTTCCTCTTCAGGCGACTGTGATTCGTTTTCAAAAACAAAGCTGTTGAAGAATCTGAATGAACGTTTTTCCTTTCGGTAATGTGATATATAAAGGTCTCCGGCAATTTTATAAAGCAACCCTTTTACTTTTTCGGGTTGAATTGAATTTTGCTTTTCCCAGATTTTCAGAAATGTTTCCTGCGCAATATCAGTAGCAACGTCAGTATCTCCTGATCGGTAAAAAACATATTTGCGGACGTCGGCAAAATGGTTTTCAAAAAGAACTTTAAATTCCTGTTGCGTCAAAACGTTGTCAATTCACTGGTGCATTTCAAAGATAGGCAGATAATAAATCAGTATAAAGAACCCCGATAAAACTTTTCCATCGGGGTTCTTTCAAAAATATTAACCTTTCCCGTTTCCTAAGCCTTTTCCACCGCCATTTCCGTATTGATTCCCGGAACCTTGTCCTTTATTTTTATTTTGATTTTCTTTCATTTTACAGTTGAAAAGATCAACTTCAATCGTTTCACCGTCAGAATTTGTCATAGTTGCAGTTTCATCACATTCGCCGTCGCCGTAATTCAGTGTCGAAATTAAAGTTCCGTTTAAAGTTATTTCCACAACTCCTTCAACAATATACCTGCAGTCGCCAATTCTCACCAGCGGGTCAACTATTTCCTTTTTGTAGGAATCTGTTCCGGAAGTAGCTGTAACTTCACCTGTGATATGAATTACATCATCAGTTTGATCATCAGTAGTTTCCATACCTTCAACCCACATCCAGGTTCGCGATGAAGAGCGGGTAATTACATTTCCATTATCAAGAGTAATGGTTAAGTCGCTTTTATAATTTCGAAATGCAGTATTTTCCCTGTCAACAGTTATCAGCGAGGTTCCCGCAATAGTAATTGTGTCAATACCAAAATTATTGTAGGTAACCATTCGTGAATAACTGGCGCTGCTGCGCGGAGCTGAGATCTCGATGACAATTGTACCGCTTAAAACCTTTCCGTTTTTGAGCACTGTGCTGTCGCCATAATCAAGCGTAATTGTTTTTGGATAGCTGTCAGTTTCGCCTTCAACCACAGCTACATTCGGGCACTGGCGCGACATGTAGTGCATTTTGTTTGTCCACTCCCATCTTTTACCAATTCTCCACCACTGCGACAAAATATCTTCGGCATTGGCATAAAACTCAACTTCGTACTCCGATGCAGTTGTTGCGGCTTCCAAATTAACTTCGGACAGGGTAATTTCTGCCGATTTTTCTGATAAGGTACCATCTTCTGCAACACTAATTTTGTCGTTGTTACAGGAAAAAAGAACAACAGATAAAAGGATAAAAGAAATTCCGATAATTTTTTTCATGACATTCAATTTTAAATTTATGTTTATGCCAGTTATCCGCACAAAAATGTATTTACCCTACCTTTTATTGAAACTATTTGCAATATTTACAATTTTGCAACTTCTATTAAGCTGATTAACTTCGGTTTCACCCGGAACTGATATTATAAAGTGTTTGTAAAACGAAAATACAGAACGTTCCGGCCAACCTCCCGGAAATTAATAAACAAGCGCATTTTATATATTTTCTATCGTCCGGTATAATGTCTCAGCGAATCAGGAATTAGCTTGTTATTATCGCAGGCATATTTGTTTTTCCGTAAAAAATTATCAAGATCTTCTTTCATTTGGCCTTGAAAAACCCGATCCCTGGCCGGTTCAATACTCATACCAGACAAAAGTTTGTACAGAACATTGTTGGCAATAAAATCTTCGCCACTAATAAAATCAAGTATCTCGTTTTTATTCCTCATAAGCGGATAAGCGTTCAAACTGCGAAATGACTTTTCATTATCCAATCCGTGTCCAATCCATGACGCCAGCGCCGGACGTGAAATATGTTTTTTACCGTCAAGCAGCGCTATCAAAGAAGGGGTAATATCAAAATGTGTAACTACCGATGAAAACTTCTCAGCCTTTTTCAGCATTGGCGAATAAATTATCAGCGGAACATGAAATCTGTCGATTTGAGTACTGATTGGTATTTCAGGCATTCGGTGATCGCCGGTTATGATGAAAATAGTATTTGCAAATGAAGGGTTCTTGCGAACTTCATTAAAGAAATACTGAATCGATTTATCAAAATAAAGAATAGTTGAAAAAGGTTTACTGTACTGATTATTAAACGATATTGTTTTGTTATCTAAATTCAGTTTGCCCATTCTTTCCTGAAAAAGTCTTGTATAATAATCCTGATCCGGAATATTGAACGGCTCGTGCATGGCAACTGTAAGCAAAACATCCATGCGTGAACCAGTCTGATTTGAATTTAACTCTTCCAGATAGCGCCGAAAAATTTCCCTATCGCCAAAACCCCAGGTAAAACCGCCCGAATTTGCAGGCAAAGTAGTATAGTTATTGTCAAACTCAGGCCTGTCGATAATTTTATCAACGCCCTGCCGGTGCAAAAAAGCAGCCATATTGTCAAATTCTGCTTCGCCGCCATATACAAGTGAACTGTAGTAATTTGCCTGTTTTTTGAGCAAACTTATCAAACTTATATGATCGGGCATTTTGTCCCCCAATTCGGCAAAACCATGATCTCCGAATGGCACTGAAGCAAGTGTTGACGGCAAAACCTCAAAGGTACGGCCCGAAGTACTCAGGCAATTTTCCCAGTACAAACTGTTTTCCATCAACGAATCAAGAAAGGGCGTAAAACTTCCAAGATAAGCGTTTTTGCCACTGTAGGCACGGCCCAAACTTTCAACAATTATAAGAACAATATTCGGGGGAGTTTCGCCTAATTCAAAATACGGGCCGAGTATGTCGGGAGTTGATTCCTCGTGCAAAAACGGATATTCAGTATCGACATAGTTAAACGGGTTTTTGCTTGAAGAAACAACATTTGTTTTGAATGTATATTTCCGGTCGTTTAACTTACCCTGATTTAAATAGTGATTAACAACACTTTCGGCAAAGAAATTTAGTTTATTGGTGGCCAGAAACATGCTAAATTCATCGTTATAATTTGAAGGTTGCTGCTGCAATTGTCTGAGCGGCAGAAATGACGCAAGCATAAAAAAAGTCAAAATTGCCATTCCCCAGGGTTTTATACGGTAATAAATGTGCTTTATAAAAATCCTGATCATCAGTGCGAAATACAGTGCAATCATTATAAAAGGTGAAAAATCAAATTCGCCCGAAACCTTCACTGTATGGCTTATTTCGCTCAATGAATAACCCAGCAAATCGGCACCCAACGGAACCCGTGCAGTTGCAAAATACTGAAGTAGCATCATATCGCCAAAAACAAAAAGCAAGCTGAAAACCATGAAGAAAATTTTCCCTGCTTTTGGGCTAAAAAAAGCAATAATCAAATATGGCAGCATCATTATTGCCGAGAGGCGCAAGTAAAGTATTAAATCAAATTTAAGTCCAATCAGCAGATTAACAAAGCTCCCAAGCGGGTAATGATATAAAGAAGAGACAATAAAAAACTCGTAAATACGAACCATAAAAATCATGGAACCCAAGATAAAACTAAGGCTGAGAAACCTTCGCAACGAAAAAAACAAAAACTGGTTAAACTTCTTTAAACTTTGCATAATCTTTATTTAAAATAACCAGGCAATGCTGGCATCAAATGTATAATAACTGGCCATTGTTCCGGCGCTGATTTCTTCTGTGCCCCATTCAGCACCGGCATTAAATATCAGTCTTCGGTTAATAATGTGGTTGTAATCCAACCGCACCGAACCCTTTTTTAAGTTCAACCGCTGAGCAGAGTCAAGAATATCCCGGTTCTCATCAGGCGAAACACCGTATCCTATTTTTAAACCCACATAATTTTCAGGATCAGAGAAATACCGGCGTATTTGCAATGAACCTGAAACAGAAGTTCCGGTAGTGTCGGGCGTTACATACGAACGCAAGGAAACCCAGTAATCACCGGCATATTTCCCAATGGTTGCTGTATAAATATCCACGTAAGAATCAGAGAACTGCAACAAACGCAATCCTAAAGATGCTTCAAAAGCATTTGGCAAATTCTGATACCATTCCATTCCGTATCTGTTTTTGGGAAACAATGAGTTTTCCGAGAATCCATAATTGAGATAAACGTAGCTGCTTTTTGTAAACTTCGGGTAGGCATCTACTTCATACTGAAAACCTTTGTTTCCGAAACGGTTGGCATAGTTTGCCCTGGCAATAACAGAACCGAGTTTGGTTTTACGGCTGTACGATAAAGCCATAATTTGCCAGGGATCGCGGTTAAAGTCTTTATCAAAGAAATCGACAGTGTAATTAACTTTGATTTTATTCTTCATCAAATCAAGCCGGTAATCTTGTAGTTTCCTGATAAATTCAGCTTTACCCGGGTTTTCATGCAGATAATCTTCCAAAACATTGACTGCTTTATCATAGGCTTCACTGGTATAAAGTATTCGGGCCTTTTTCAAAACGAATGATTCGTCTGCCGGATCATTTTGAATAGCTGCATCGCAATACTCAACCGCCTTATCATAATTTTCAGCCCAATACTCAACATCCGAAAGCGCATCAAGTGCTTCCATGTTATTTGGTTTCTGCATTAAAACTTCATTAAAAACTACCCTGGCAGAATCGTACAGCCCATCCCAGGCGTAGGTTCGCCCCAATAACAATGCAACGTCTGAATTAAATCCTTCTGAAAGAATTTGTTTGCAAATATTACGGGCTTTGGCACGCTCACCGCTAAATGCAAAATTTCGCGCCTCGTCATATGTTTGAGCGGCCAGTTCTGAAAATAACCCGGCAACTAAAATAGCGGACCACAATAAATTTGTTTTAATATTTAAATGAAGTTGCATTTTATTAGTAGTTAGTATTTATTTTAATTGTTAATCAGCTATATATCATTCATTTTGACTTTGTAAACCCTGTTCGGGTCATTTTTCCCCATCCCCTTTTTTTCCTTATAAAATAGTCGAAATTACCACGTAAACCCCAATAAACAACCAGTGGATGGTATAAAATGGGTTCCACCCAGGAAGTAATTATTAGTTTAAAAATCATTCGTTTTGATTTATATCGGTTGTAAGCCAGGTGGTCGAAAAGAATTGCATAAGTAGAAAAAGTGACAGCGAAGAAATAAACAAAACCAAACATCACAGAAAAAAAAGCCCAGTTTGGTTCCCCGAAAATGGCAATCAAAATGAAGTAAATAATCCCCAAAAATTCGATTACAGGTGCCAGCCACTCAAAAGCAACCCAATATGGGTGCGACACCATTCCCATAAAACTATACCGGCGATTGAAGAATATATCCTTATGAATCATAATGGTATCAATGGTTCCGCGTGTCCAACGGTTTCTTTGGCTTCCCAAAACCTTTAATGAAGAAGGAGCTTCGGTGAGGCACAGCGGATCTGAAATATAAACCACTTTGTATTTTATATTCCTGTTAACCATATATTTTCTCATCCGCACCACCAACTCCATATCTTCGCCAACAGTTTTGGTAAAATACCCACCACAACCAATTACCACCTCCTTATCGAAAAGCCCGAGTGCGCCCGAGATAAGCAATAATCCGTCCAATCTGCTCCAGGCCAGCCTTCCCATTAAAAATGAACGGCTATACTCAATTACCTGGCAACGCGGAAGAAACTGGTCGGGAACATTTATTTCAACAACCTGGCCACCTTCAATAACACATGAATTGGCAATTTGAATAACCCCGCCCACTGCAATTACTCTTTTATCGGTTTCTTCAAGAAATGGTTTTATTAACTTTTTTAAAGCATGAGGATCGATAATTGAATCAACATCAATCGACACAAAATAATCTCCCCTGGCAATATTTATTCCTGAGTTAAGCGCATCGGCCTTTCCTCCGTTTTTTTTGTTGATTACTGTTAAATTACTGTATGCCTTAATTCTCGATTTATAAATCCCTTGTATTTCCTGACACGGAATTTTATAGTCAATAGCGTAGGCAACTTTTTCAAGTTCAAATGCTTCAACAGTTTTTGCAAAGGTATCATCCTTACTTCCATCGTTTATTACAATAATTTCGAAACTGGGATAATACAAACCCAACAGCGCTTTAATATTTTCGACAATTGTAAGCGATTCGTTATATGCAGGAGCCAGTATCGAAATCATCGGAGTAAATGGCGATGATAAAAGGATATCATAATTTGTAGTTTTGCCTTCCCTAATATTTTTTATGAGTTCCTTAGCCGATACTATTGCCAACCAAAAATAGAAACCGAGTATGCTTAAAGCGTACAGCATAAAAAACGATTCAATTATGGTTTTAAAATATAATCCCGACATATATTTAATTTCTAGGATCGGTAACGTGGGCTATTAATTGCTCAATTCCCTGTACCGCATTATTATTCATTTGGTCTAATTTATTTTTGCCGCTTTGGCTCATATAATAAAGCGAACGACAAGCTTCTGTTTTAAATGATACTGGTTCAGAAAGTATAATTCTTTCCAAAAATTCCAGGTCATCTTCAATCCCAATATTTCTAAAAGCTTTAATAATTTCGATTTTATTTTTCTCTTTTTCTTCCCAGTATTTGTTTTTTATGAGTTCTCTGCCTTCGTAAATTCTCAGAAGATTTATTGCTTCGTAAGATAGAAAACGTGTCAATTCTCTTTCGCTTTCCACCATCCTTAAAATTTCGGGAATATTCTCAAGTTGCTGAAAATAAACAATCATTCTCAAACTAAAATTCCTGATATTGATATGTTGCCTTTCTAAATGGTCGGCAAATGAGGGCACAGGTAACTGGTATATTCTAATCAGATTAAAAGCCGATATTTGTGTCCACCGTGTAAAAGGTTTTGTAAGATTTTCAAAAAACTTAAAGGGTTCTTTGGTGTTCAAACGGATAAATGCAATTTGCGCTTCCGACCGCACATAATCATTTTTTGCGTTTATCAAATCCTTTACAATATCTTTTGCACCATCAGGATATAAATGTGTCAGTTCCAGTATTCCCTGAATTTTTGTAAAATTTCTTGATGAATGAACTGCTTTCAGAGAATCATTGTGCAAACCAAGTTTCATGTATATCTCGGGAACAAACTTTTCAACATCACCCCTGAAATTTTCCTTAAAATTTAGAAGTATTGAAATTAACACTTTCCTGTTTTCCTTTTTCCCCTTTCGTTTTAGCTTTTCACTGGCAGCAGGCCAGTCTATTAAGCCAAACATGTATGAAATCAGAACCTCTTCATACATCTTGCTAAATATTCTTAAGAATTTTTCTTTCCGGTTTTTTCTTTTTATTGTATAACTCAACAATAAGAATACACCAATTATGTTCAGTATAAAAAATAGAATCAGAAAAAAGAAAAAGAGTACAGCCGGATTTTCAAAAATATTATCTATGGTTTGGTTATAAAGTCGGCGAAAAGGCTGAGGTATATTTTCCTTTCCAAAATCTATCAGCTTCCATTGAAAAACTGAAATTTCACTATCGTTAAAAAACATCCTCAAAATGAAATTCTCAGAATAGTTGCCTGTGGGCAAATCTGAAACAAAATAGGTTGAACCTGCGGGGGTGTCGTCGATTGAATCTGAAACCACCATTTGAACCCGGGGATCAGTTAAATCATATGGAATTAAGGTTGTGTCGGATTCTCTTAGCTGTTTTTCAGAAACAGGACGATCGTTTTCCTTATTATCAAACTTTCCGGCATAATAATGGTTTTCATGCCCTGAATATAATTCGTCAGTTGATTTGTGAATGTTGTGTTTTAAAGATTGTTGCTGTTTGCCGGGTGAAGTTTCTGACGCATTGATTTGAACAAAAAAATTTTCACTTCTCTTACCTCCATTTGCAAATGACTGATATGCACAGCTTACCAGCAACACAGAATGAATAATCAATTTTACAAACGTAAAACTTGACATATTCTATCTATTTAAATTAGTTTGTTGAATGTCAAGTAATACTTAATTGCTGTTTCTTTAATGCCAGAAGTTTTTTCACTCTGACATTAAGTTCAATCAGGCTGAAGGGTTTTACCATAAAGTCATCAACGCCAAGATCAAATGCTTTTAAAACATTTTCTTCAGCTCCCGATGCAGAAAGAACCATGATTGGCGTGATGTTTTTATTCTGGTTATTCAAGTTTGAAATAACTTCAAGTCCATTCAAATGAGGCATATACAAGTCGGTAATAATTAAATCTACCTCGTTGCTTTTCAACTGGTCCATACACTCTCTTCCGTCTGCCGCCTTAATAATGTCATAACCTTCTCTGGTTAAACTTTGGGCAACTGTCTCCAAAATCAATCTATTGTCTTCTGCTACTAATATTCGTTTCATCCTTTTAGAATTAAATTATAATTAGCTATCAATTACAAACCAACTTTTTTCATACACTAAAAAACCCACATTCCAAATACAAATACTTATGAATGATAGTGCTTTACCAAAATAATGTCAAAAAAAAAACTTTAAAAAATGATTGCGTCCTAATGCAATTTGTAATCATTTTGACTCAAAATTATTGATACTGAAGGGTATGCATCAAAAATTCTATATTATTCAAATTGAACTACGAATCAAATATAGTATTTTTTACTAAAAAAAAACATTTATTAAAATTATTTAAAATACTATTTTTCAACCCATTACAAACATTTGGTCTATTTAAACTATTCGGTAAATTAAACACAGGCAAACTAATATGTTTTCCAGTATCTGAATTCCTTTCTCAAAGGTATAGCTGCAAGCTACCTGCGGGAAGTTCTTTGTTAAACATTTAAACTTTTACTACTTTGGCAGCCAAAATTTTTACAGATATGAAGTACGTTGGAATAGGTTTTACTTTAGTATTGATTTTGATATTCGCCCTAACAGGATTTTCTCAGATGAGCCCTTCTGAAACCCAAAAAACTCCAAAAGTTGTAATGGGTATTGTGGTTGAAAATATGCGCCCCGACTATATTCAGCGTTACTGGAATAAATTTGAAGAAAATGGTTTTAAAAAATTATATACACAGGGCGCGGTTTGTACAAATGTGAGGTTGATTCAGCAAGTACAGAATTACGCATCAGGAACGGCAACACTTTTTACAGGTGTAAATCCTTCGATGCACGGAATTATTAATAAAAACTGGTACGACAAATTCAACGAAAGAGAAACGGAATGCACTGAAGACAGCTATTACATTACAGTTGGCGCCGACACAAAAGCGGGAAATGCATCGCCAAAAAAATTACTTTCGAACACAATCACCGATATTCTGAAAATTTATTCGATGGGAAAATCGAAAGTTTTTAGTGTTGCATTGAACCGTGAATCAGCGATATTTTCCGCCGGTCACGCGGCAAACGGAGCATATTGGTTTGATATTGAATCGGGCCGGATGATTTCAAGTTCATTTTATGTGAACATGTTTCCCGATTGGGTGCGGCTTTTCAACAGTGAAAATTATGCCGAAAAATACAGCTACAGAAACTGGGTACCGCTGTTGCCCGAAGCTTCTTACACCGAAAGCCTGCGTGACGATTATTTACTTGAAAAGGGTTACTTCGGAAAATACAATACTTTTCCACATACAATCAGCAGGTATTTAAAAGAAACCGAAGATTTTAAACCATTCAAAACCACACCTTCAGCCAATTTAATGATAAAGGATTTTGTTATTGATTTGATGGAAAACGAAAAAATAGGAGACGATGAAAATACCGATTTTGTAACCACCGTTTTTTCGTCAATGGATTATGAAAACGGATCGTTTGGCCCAGCTTCACTCGAAATGGAAGACACTTATTTATACCTCGATAAATATATTGCCGAACTTATTAATAACTGCGAAAATAAATTCGGAAAAGAAAATGTAATATTCTTTTTAACTGCAAATACTTCGGCTTCATACCCGGCAGATTATTTAAAAGAAGAATTTCATTTACCGGTTGACAATTTCAACATTGAAAGTACAATTGCTTTGCTGACTTCTTATTTGAACATTACCTACGGTGAAGAAAAATGGATTGAATATTTTGATGAACACCAGATTTATTTCAACCATAAATTATTAAACAAACATAAATTGGATATCAACCAATTCCAGATTGCCATTTCAGCTTTTATTGACGAATTTGAAGGAGTGCTTGTATCAATGCCGGCTTATTTACTTGAGCAGGGAATTCAGGCAAACGGAATGCTCGAACCGCTTTATAAAACTTATGTAAAAAGCCGTTCGGGCGACTGCATTTTTATGTTAAAGGAAGGCTGGCAACCCGGTTATAAATTTAAGAAAGTTAACTACACCGATCAGTCGCACATTCCACTTGTATTTTACGGGGCAAATATCCGGCAAAAGCAAATCACCGGAAGATATGACGCCATTGATTTAGTGCCCACTCTTTCCGAACTCCTGAAAATACCATTCCCCGACAAAAGTCAGGGAAGAATAATTGGAGAGGTGGTTTATTAGCAAACTACAGTGAATTAAAATTTATTATTTCTCCTCCCTGCTATCTGTTTTATCCGCAGTTTTCTGAGGTTCGGTTTCTTTGGGCTTCAATTTCAGATTTAATACCGGAAGTAACGACACAGTTAATGTTGTGTCACTTTTCAGTACCAGCTTTTTCGAAAAATTTTGGAAACCTTCATGAGAAATTAATAATTCAACATTACCCGGTTTAAGCATCAAACTGAAAAAGCCACTTAAATTGGTTATTGTTCCTATTCCTGTATTCGATTCAAGAATATTAACGTTTTCAATGGCATTTCCGGTTTTTCCGCTAACAATATTTCCGGTAATCAGTAAAAACTGAGCATTTCCAAACATTGGGAAAAGCATACAAATCAAATAAAGATGAAAGGCAAAAATTGTTTTCATTGATAAAATTGTTAATAGTTTTCTGGCTTCATGTAAGAACAGAAATTTACAAAAAAGGTTGCTTCCAATAAAATGATTTTTAAAAGTATTTTCAATGTTTTAACCAGGTTTAGTATTTCAAAACCATGTTATAAAACATATAAATTGAGAACTGTTTAATACAAATAATCAGGTAAAGTACAATCAATTAACAATTTACGAAACTTTCATTCAATTTTCACAAATAAACATGCTGAACAACAGGTATGTTAAGCAACATTAAATGAATTTCATATTAATCATCTGTTTACTTTTGTATAAGATTGAATTGCTTTGAAACTGAAATTTCAGGTATCAAGATCAAATGCGCCGCTCCAGCCTTAGTTGGCATACTTTTTCAAAAAAAACAATTAACCTATTTTTTATAACTAAAAGAAATCTTTATGAATCCGATCAAATCATTAATCAAAGAAATGGCCGAAAAACATGGGAGGTCAAGGGAAAGTCTTTTACCGATAATGCTGGCGGTTGTTGAACGCGAAAAATACCTTTCAGAGTATTCGATGATTGAAATTGCAAGGCAGGTTGATATACCGGCCGCCGAAGTTTACGGAACTGCAACATTCTATTCCTTTATCGAAACCCAACCAACCGGACAGTACATTATCAGGATTTGCAAAACCATTACCTGTGCAATGAAAGGTAAAAACCAGGTACTATTTGCTATTCAGGACATGCTAAAAATCAAACTTGGCGAAACAACACCTGATAAACGTTTTTCGCTGCTCGAAACCAATTGTCTTGGCTGGTGCCACAAAGCGCCTGCAATGATGATAAACAATGAAGTTTACACTGAGCTGACTCCTGAAAAAGTCAGAGATATTCTAACCAGCTATATGAAAATTAACGAGCAAATATTAAACTAAAAACCATGGCAATTTCACATCAGTTAAAAAGGGTCGATTTTATTTTCAATAATGAAAATGACTGGGAAAAAGTTTTGTCTTCAACACTGAAAAAGAAACCGGAAGAATTAATAAACGAACTCATCAGCTCAGAGTTAAAAGGCCGCGGTGGCGCAGGTTTTCCAACAGGCTTGAAATGGAAACTTGCAGCTGAAGCAAAAGCCGATGCAAAATATATAATTTGCAATGCCGACGAAGGCGAGCCGGGAACTTTTAAAGACCGCGAGATTTTATCGAAAGTACCATACAAAGTACTTACAGCAATGGCAGTTTGCGGATATATAACCGGGGCAAAAGAAGGTTTTATTTACCTGCGCGGAGAATACAAATTTCTTGAACCTGAACTAAATAAAGCCATCGATGAATTTCAATACTATTGTAAGGAAATAAAGTTCGAATTTAAAATTACAATATTCATGGGTAGCGGTGCCTACATTTGCGGCGAAGAAACCGCCCTCATGGAATCGATGGAAGGCAAGCGCGGCGAGCCACGGAACAAACCGCCATTTCCAACACAGGCAGGTTATTTGGGTAAACCAACAGTAATCAACAATGTCGAAACGCTGGTTCATACTTTTACCATTTTTAAATATGGGGCAAAAAAATTCTATGATTTAGGCGTTCAATATTCGCGTGGCACAAAACTGTTTTCCGTTTCGGGCGACACCCCAAAACCTGGTATTTATGAACTTGAACTGGGAATGAGCCTGCAGGATTTTGTATATGAATTTGGAGACGGCGATACGAAAGCAGTTCAGGTTGGCGGCGCTTCGGGTTTTTTGGTGCCTAGGAAAAAGTTTAAAGATGCTGCAATTGGTTTTAAAGGAAAACTAACAGGAATTTCGTTACCAACCGGCGGCTCAATGATGCTTTTCAACAGTTCGCGCTCCATGTATAATGTGCTTGACAATTACCTTGAATTTTTCAGGGAAGAATCCTGCGGTCAATGCACTCCTTGCAGGGTTGGTTGCCAGCAACTTTTACTGGGGATAAAAGCAGTAAAACGTGGCGAAAAACCAGCTGCATATCTTGATAAACTTTTAAGGCTAACCGAAACAATGCAGTTAACGGCAAAATGTGGGTTAGGGCAATCAGTAGCAAATTCTTTCTCTTCAATAGTCGAGAATTTTCAGGAAGAAATGATTTATTAATAACCGGTAAAAATCAAAAATTATGGCAAATACAATTAATATTTCAATAAACGGTTTTCCGGTTGAAGTTGAAAAAGGGAAAACTATTCTCCAGGCGGCAGAATCACAGGGAATTACAATTCCGACACTTTGTTACCACAAGGATTTATGTGTGGCCGGAAATTGCAGGGTTTGTGTTGTTGAAGTTGCCGGACAAACACGTTTATCCGCAGCCTGCGCCACACCTTGCGACGAAGGAATGGAGATACTGACAAACAGCTTAAAAGTCCGTAATTCAAGAAAGCACATTATCGAACTTCTTCTGGCTGAACACAATGCCGATTGCACAAAATGCTACCGTAACGGAAATTGTGAACTACAAAAGCTCTCATCAGAGTATAAAATAATGACTCAGGATTTCATTGAACTGGCACCACTAAAAAAATATTCAATAGATATGTATTCGCCGTCAATCATAAAAGATGACAGCAAATGTATCCGTTGCCAGC
>DAOPKR010000050.1:0-10836 GCA_035391305.1 Draconibacterium sp. | reverse complement strand
GATATGTATTCGCCGTCAATCATAAAAGATGACAGCAAATGTATCCGTTGCCAGCGTTGCGTGCGCACCTGCGCCGAATTACAGGGAGTGAATGCCCTCACAGTTGCCCATAAAGGCGACAAAATGAAAATCACCACCTTCTTCGAAAAACACATGCGCGATGTGGTTTGCACCAATTGCGGACAATGTGTAAACCACTGCCCTACCGGTGCTTTGGTCGAAAAAAATTACATTGAAGAAGTTTGGGAAGCTATCGCAAATCCAACAAAACATGTAGTTGTTCAAACAGCGCCCGCCGTTCGTGTTGGATTGGGTGAAGAATTGGGACTGCAACCCGGTTCAAGGGTTACCGGACAAATGGTAGCTGCATTAAAACGACTTGGTTTTGATGCCGTTTTGGACACGGATTTCACAGCCGACCTTACAATTATGGAAGAAGGTACTGAATTGCTTACCCGCTTGAAAAAGGCGTTGGTTGACAAGGATGAAACTGTTAGCCTGCCAATGGCAACCTCATGTTCTCCAGGCTGGATAAAATACATTGAACACTTGTACCCAGAATATCTCGATAACCTTTCAACCTGCAAATCGCCGCAGCAAATGTTTGGCGCGCTTGCAAAAACCTACTATGCCAAAGCCAGAAATATTGAACCCGAAAATATTGTGTCAGTTTCGATAATGCCTTGCACAGCCAAAAAATTTGAAGCTTTCAGGCCCGAAATGCACGACAGTGGTTACCGCGATGTTGACTATGTTTTAACTACCCGCGAGCTTGCTATCCTTATTAAGCAAGCCGGCCTTGATTTCAATAAACTGGAACCGGTTAAATACGACAGGTTAATGGGAGATTCAACAGGTGCCGGCGTAATTTTCGGAGCAACGGGCGGAGTTATGGAAGCTGCATTGCGCACTGCCTACGAATTGGTTACAGGAAGAGAAGTACCATTCAAAGACTTGAATATTGAACCGGTTCGGGGTATGGAAGGAATAAAAGAGGCCTCAATTAAAATTGAAAAACCGCTGAAAGAATGGGCATTTTTAGACGGAGTGGAGCTAAAGTGTGCAGTTGCTCACGGACTTATAAATGCAAAAACAGTGATGGATTCGATAAAATCAGGAAAGGCAAATTATCATTTCATTGAGTTTATGGCTTGTCCGGGCGGTTGCCTCGGCGGCGGAGGCCAGCCAATTCCAACCAACCCTGAAATACGTAAAAAACGAGCCGAAGCAATTTATGCCGAAGACGGTGCTTTAACACTTCGCAAATCGCACGAAAACCCTGAAGTACAAAAATTGTACAAGGACTTTCTGAAACACCCGCTTAGCGAAACGTCGCACCATTTGCTGCACACGAAATATACAAGGAGAGAAAGGTACTAGAAAGCTTGAAACTCCAATATTTTTTGCACAGGATAAATATGAAAACTATCATGACTAAGTTCTAAATTTTCAATTAACAGCTTTGTAAAATAAAAATCCGGTATCTTTGGTATCGGATTTTTTTTATGGAAAATATATTTAAAACAACTATCGAAACTCCCGTTGGTTATCTTGAATTAACAAGCGATCAACATTTTTTATTATCGGTTTCATTTGCTGAAAATAACGGTATGATGACTGATATTCAACCCGATATTTTAAAGGAATCTGTTCAGCAAATCACAGAATTTTTCGAAGGAACACGGAAAGAATTCGATCTCAAATTAAAACCTGCCGGAACTGATTTTCAATTAAAAGTTTGGGAAGAAGTAAAAAAAGTACCTTTTGGAAAAACGGTTTCTTACCTTGACATTGCAATAAAAACAGGTTCGAAAAATAATACCCGCGCAGTTGGTCTGGCAAACGGAAAAAACCCAATTCCAATTATAATTCCCTGTCACCGGATAATTGGAACCAACGGAAAACTAACCGGTTATGCAGGGGGACTGGAAAGAAAAAAATGGTTATTGCAACATGAGTCACAATTTTCGGAAAGGGAGGGATTTTTGTTTTGACGGGGATTGACAGTTTTGAGTTCAGAGTTTTGAGTTCAAAGTTCAGGGTTAAGAAGTGGAACAAAGAACTTCATAATTTTTCTCTCTTCATTCTTTTAAAGCACTAATAACCAATGGTAAATGTTTACCACCAAACGGTTCCTGTTTGAAATTTGAGAACAGTTCAATTTCTTTGAAACCTGTTTCTTCAAGCAGTTCAACCAAATCAGCGCTTTTTAATGCAAAAAGCAAAGTTTCATTGTTAACCGTGCGTTCTTCTTTTTTAATCTCCAATTGGGTTTGAAAACGAATAAGCGGACTTTTTTCATCAATAATATATTTTCTTACAAAGCGGATATTTTCCGAGTCGATAACAGGGAGTTCTGTAACAGGTTCACCTAAAATAAAATCGTAATTGAGTATTTGCAGCAAAAAATAACCACCAGGTTTTAATACTTTAAAAACGCCTTCAAACATTTGCCGCATCAACATTAAGGAAGGCAAATGAACCAAAGTATTTCCAAAACAAAGAATATTGTCAAACTGCTTTTCCTGAAAATCGGTTACAAGTTCAAGCATATTTCCGACTTGAAATACCGGTGATGCGAATTCCGGTTCGCGCTTTTTAGAATCAGCAATTCGGAAATCATTGTGGTTATTCGCCTGAGAAAGTAAATCCTCATTCAAATCAATACCAATTACTTTTGCGCCTTCACCTGCCAGTTGAAAAGCCAGTTCACCGGTTGCGCAACCAATATCCAGAATATTTTTACCCTTCAAATCCCCCACCCTGTTTTTTACAAACTGCAATTGCATGGGTTGATATGGAAATATTTCGGAATAATATTTCGAAATTGAAGAATAAAACTGGTTTTGTTTGTCGTTCATTATAATTGTTTTAAGTTGCTGGTTCTGGGGTTGGTGCTGGTTGCTGGTTACTTGTTTCGCGACCCCTAATTCTAATTCTTTCTAATTTCTTATTTCTTATTTCTAGTTTTTAATTTTTAATTTCTAATTTTTAATTTTTAATTTCAAGTATTCAATTCCTACTGAAAAGGTTTTACCGATCCCAATCCATCAATATATTGATTTATTTTTGGATTACCCTTGAAACGAAGTTTCCCTACTCCTTCAATTTTTGCATTCAGATTTTCTGTTGCATAAACACTTCCTGTTCCAAAACCGGCAGTTATAAAACTCACATCCTTTGTTTTTAACTCAGCGGCATCAACATGCCCGGCACCATTAATAGTAATATCAAGTGCATTGGCAACACCTTTTAATTCAAACAAAAATCCGCCTTCTCCATAAATTTTCACTTTGTCGGCTTTCAAATACAAATCGACATTTGCACCGCCTTCAATATCTACTGCAAAATTATTCAAATCGAGATAACCGTTTGTTTTCATGTTCACACCACCTTCTATTCTCAGCTTTTCGAGTGTTTTAAAGGTAATATACAAACTAACCCTGCTAAAATTAAAAAGTGACTGATCCAGCTTTATGTCAACTTCATTTTGATTTCTTTTGATTTTTATATCATCAAATAAGTCTCCGTTTGTGGTTTTTACAGTTACCGCGCACTGATCGCCCTGAACAAGGTAAACTTTAAAAGCGCCTTCTATCGAAATTTCTGAAAAGTCGCCAACTTCAAATTTTTTTGATTCCCACCCTTCTTCTTCCTGCGCAACAACGGCAAATGAAATGGTTAATAACAAAAGTGCTGAAAAAATAAGCTTCGATTTCATAATAATCATTTTAAGGTTTTTCCACGTTAAAACTACGCTCGTTAGAACAATAATGTCATTTAAATTCGATGAATAAACTGTTTTTATGGATAAACAACCGATATGAAGATTTAACTAAACAGGAAACTTTTAAAATCTGATTTCGGGCTGATTTTACATATCCTGCCAATATTTTGTATGAAAAAAACGCTTGCTTCAATTTTTCAATTTCAGCAAAAAACCAATTGCATACAAAACAAAACCTACACCAATAAATGTAACAAGCAAGTCAATTGTTGTGAGTGAATGTGCCGAAATCATCATTTTAACAATATATCCCAATGCCAAAACAAGCAATAAAAACAATAAATAAACAAGTTTTGCATTAACTGCTTTTTGCATTAACTGAAATGAAGATAAACTCCAGACAACACCAAAAATAAAAATGATAATTCCTTCCAAACTTTGAGTTTCAAAAATTTTTATTCCACCTAAAACGAGTGGTACAACCCCCAAAATAAGCAACGAACGGGAAACACTTTTTTTGAATTTCGCGCGGGCTTTTTCGTTTTCAATTGTTGGAAAAATGGAAAACTTTTCTGGTTCATGTTTATATTCCTTTGCAAATAAATCCTGTTCTGAATAAATTATTCCCCGCCTGATTGCTTCCTGAATGGCAAAGTCAGCAGCATCTTTCTGATAGAGCTTTCTTTTTTTTAATACAATCCTAAGTTCTTCGTCTGAGTATGCAGAAATTATCTTTCCAAACTCAGGAACACTTGTTTCATCATTTGATTTTCCGGTCATTTTGAAATACTTTTACGGGCACAAATTTCATAAAAATTAAAACAAATAACGATGTATAATTTTGAATTCAAAAATCCGGTTAAGATTATTTTCGGGAAAGATACAATTTCAAAAGTTGCAACTGAGATTCCGAAAAATGCAAAAATATTGATGACTTATGGCGGTGGTAGCATAAAACAGAACGGTGTTTACGACCAGGTTAAAAATGCTTTAACAGAAGTTGAACTTTTTGAGTTTGGTGGTATTGAAGCAAATCCGCATTACGAAACCTGCATGAAAGCTGTGGAAATAGTTAAAACCGAGAACATTGATTTTCTGCTTTCGGTTGGCGGAGGTTCGGTTTTGGATGCCACAAAATTTATTGCTGCGGCAGCCCGGTTTGAAAACGGAGATCCGTGGGACATTCTTGTGCGCAGGAAAAAAGTAACGGATGCAGTTCCGCTGGGTGCTGTTTTAACACTGCCCGCTACCGGCTCCGAAATGAATGGAAGCTCAGTAATTACGCGCGTTTCAACTCAGGAAAAAATGGCTTTTAATTCGCCTTTGGTAATGCCGCAATTTTCTATCCTCGATCCGCAGTGTGTTTATACTTTACCTGACAAGCAAATTGCCAACGGAATTGTTGACGCTTTTGTACATACAATTGAGCAATACCTTACTTTCCCGGTAAATTCTCCAATACAGGACAGGTTTGCAGAAAGTATTTTAACCACCCTGATTGAAGAGGGTCCGAAAGTTTTGGCCAACAAAAAAGATTACGAAGCTGCTGCCAATTTTATGTGGAGTGCAACAGTTGCATTAAACGGATGGATTTCAACCGGGGTGCCACAGGATTGGGCAACGCACATGATCGGGCACGAATTAACTGCTTTTCATGGAATTGACCACGCACGGACACTTGCCATTGTTTTGCCCGGGGTGATGAACATAAAACGTGAAAACAAAAAGGAGAAAATATTACAATATGGAAAACGCATTTGGGGAATAAACAGCGGAACAGATAATGAAAAAATTGATGCTGCAATTGCAAAAACCATCGATTTTTTTGAATCAGTCGGACTTCCAACCACTTTGAAAACATACAATGTTGGTGAAGAAACCATTGCAAAAATTGTTGCCCGTTTCGAAAACCGCCCTTTTAAATTAGGCGAAAAAGCTGATATTGATTTTAAACAGGTGGAAGAGATTTTACGCGACAGACTTTAAAACTTCATAAGCATTTATTGTAAAAAAAACTACCGGCTTTCAACAACCGGTAGTTTTTTTTGCGTTCAATTTTTTTGAACAAACATATTACTCTTTAATTTCAAATTCACCAATCATAGGTATTTCCATGGCAAGCTGCTGCCTGATTATATTTTCGAAAAACATTTCAGCTTGAATAAACTGGGCTGCGGTAACCGAAGAGATTGATTTCGACATGACTTTGTAGGTTTTCTCCCAAAGTTTTAAAAATTCCAAGTTAACTTCGAATGTGGTTTTAATCAACGCATCAGCATCCAAATCGGAAAGACTGTCATATTTATCAGCATAATTCTCAATGTTTTTCATGCGCTTCAAGCCAATTTCCCTGCGCGATATTTCATACTCATTATATAAATTCCAAAACAAATCAGACTGGTCCGGTTCAAGTTTCATATGTTTTGAAATGAGATCTCTTTTTTGCATGCCGTAAACACTTTGAATAAAGTCGATCTCATCAACATTTGTTTGTGCCTGAACACCAAACACTACAAGGAAAGCTACAGCAGCAAGGATTATTTTTTTCATAGTTTTTAATGATAATAAACCACTCTTTATGGTTTTTCCAATTTCACGCAAAGTTATATATACTATGCTCAGTTTCCGTGTTGAAAGTATTTAAAAGCAAAAAAATGCCACTATGTTAACACATTAATTTGTTTAAACCAATCCGCAGGTTTATCAAAACCATTTGTTTCATTGAATTCTTTTGCCTGGTGCATAAAAGCCTGCAGCCGGGTTTCGTTGCTGCTGTCTTCCTGACCATCGTATGCATAATTCAACCACGGAATATTGTGGTGGTCTTTTTTGAAATCATTTGAAACCGCGCAAATAATTGTTCCCGGCATACAGGTAAACGGAAGTATATTTGCCACACCCGAAATATTCATTTCAACCAGGCCTGCGGCGGAACCCAGTGCAATTGGCGGGTCGCCGTCATAATCTTTATGAATGTACGGGCTGCAAAGTTTTAAAATCTCATCAATTTCAAGTTCTTTGCGCGCTGTTAAATAACGGTCAACTTTTCCTGTAAGCTGTTTGGCTACATAATGCTGATAAACCTGTTGAACTTTCGATTTAAACAAACCTTTCAGGTCGCCTTTCCAAACGCTGTCGCGCCAGTAACGGTATGATGAATAATGGAGCCACTCGCCAAATGGAGCAATAATTGTTTCGGCGCCAAGTGCTTCAAGCCGCTCTATTAAATGCCCGCTGCAAAAAGGGTTATCGCGCATAAAAACTTCGCCAACTACTGCAATAACCGGTTTTCGCCTTTCGAAATTTGCTTCAATTGAATGAAATGCTTTTCCGGCTTTTTCAAGAACTGCTCCCGTATTTTTTGCGCCATTTACTATCGATTCAATTAATTCCTGTCGGTATTGAAGGTAAACTTTATCCGATTCACCTTTCACAATTTCGTAGGGCCGGCGTTCCTGTAAAAGTCTGCGAAGAATGTCGATCCCCACAATTCCTGCCCAGGCATTTTTTCTGAATGTTTTCGATTTATCGCCGGCCAAATCGGCATAAGCATCATCATTGCTTGGTGTCATCAGGTGAACATCATTAAAACCCAGTTTATCGAAAATAATACGTTGAAGTTTATTGTAATCACCAAAACGACATGGACCGTTGTGGTTTGGCATAAAAAAACTTACGTTTTTTGGTTCGATTCCGGGCTCCAAAAGTTTTTTAAGAAAGTTGCCTGTTGTACAAATTGCCGGAAAACACTCCTGTCCGTTTGTTTGTTTTCGGGCCAGTTCCAGATCAGTGGCATCCTGCATGGGCAAAACCTGTGCGTCAATTCCGCAACTTCTTGCAGCAGCGGCCAGCATGTGAACAGTATCACCTGCATATGGAAAATACAAAGTCCTTCCATCCAGACTTTTTGAATGAATAATATTTTGTTTTCCAATTTCAGTATTTACTCCTTTAACTTTCTGATAACCATTTAAACTGTCGAGGAAAGCTTCGCAACGGGTAATTAACCCGGCGTCGGCGCTGTGTTCGTCAACTTCAAGGTGCAGGTAGGGTTTACCTTTCATCTCGTTACGCACAAAATGGGTAAGAAACGAATCGGGGCCGCACCTGAAATTCCCCATGTAAACGGCAAACAAATTATCATTTTTACGAACAATCCGGCTGGCCGACATGATTTTCTGACCGTTTGGCCAGTACATCATTTTGTAATCTTCAAAAATATTTTCTTCCAGTAAAGGCAGAAAATCAACCGGAATGGGCAGCGTATTCAGGTTTATCAGTTTCTCGACCAAACGAAGGTTTAGTAACGGATCGGTTGAATTATATGGCCTGCCTAAAATAACCAAAGCCTTTTTGTCTTTTGGCAGATTTGCCATCACTTCCCTGCCCCGCGATTTTACGGCTTCTTCAAACCGGGTTTGAGCTGCGTCGGCAATATCAATCACTTTCCTTGTTTTTGAAACCGGAATGCCAAACTTTTCTTTCATAAATGCCGAAAGCTCTTTTTTCAGCGCCCGCTCGAAATAGCGGAAATGCAAGGTTGGGGTTAAAAACTTGTCACGTATATTATTATCAGTAAAAGCGCTGCGCACCATAAACGGAAACGACTGTATCCACGGGCAATTGCAGTTACTTGTCGGATTTTCCCTGGCACCCTTAACGTTTACAATAAAAGGCTGAAAAACAAAATCTACATTTTTCCTTAACAGATTATCGACATGACCGTGCATTAATTCCACAGGAAGACAGGTTTCTGCAACCATCAGTTCGATGGAACGGGTAACAATCTGCTGGTCACTCGGGTCTGAAATTACAACCCTGAAACCGAGCTGTTCAAAAAAACTTCTCCAAAACGGAAACTGCTGGTAAAAAACCATCAATGCACGCGGTATTCCGATTGTT
Source organism: Draconibacterium sp. (assembly GCA_035391305.1). Lineage (GTDB taxonomy): Bacteria > Bacteroidota > Bacteroidia > Bacteroidales > Prolixibacteraceae > Draconibacterium. The sequence continues at coordinate 2,207 of DAOPKR010000050.1, read as the reverse complement.
ATTTTCCCATTTTCAGGTTCTTCGTTGTAATCACCAAGCAACATCCACAAACGTTCTTCAAATAAATTCGGGATATCTTTTCCCTTGCCTTTTCTTTCATCGAGTTCGTATTTCTCGCAGCGACCACCATAAAAAAGCTTTCGCGATTCACCCTCAATTTTTATCTGCTGAATTTCGCAATTGTTTGTACAGGCATGACAGGTAAAACTCGAAATTGTAAAAGGAATTTTACTGATATCGAAACCTTTGAACCTTGTTTTTTGTCCGGCACTCATCGAGTTTTTTGCAAGAATTGCAGCCCCGATTGCCCCGGTTACATCGAAATGCGGAGGAATTGTAATTGATTTACCCGTAATTTTCTCAAAGGCAGCAACAACAGCTTTGTTATTTGTAACTCCACCCTGGAAAAATATTTTTTCGCCAACGGGTTTGTCGCCCACTACTTTGTGAATATAATTCTGAACAATTGAATATGCCAGACCGCTCACCAAATCAGGAATTCCGGCGCCTTTTTGCTGGTGCGAATTCAAGTCTGATTCCATAAAAACGGTGCACCTGTCGCCCAGTTTAACGGGTTTTTCTGATTTAAATGCATAACCGGCAAATTCATCCACAATTGTGATATCCAATTTATCGGCTTGTTCTTCAAGGAAAGAACCGGTTCCGGCAGCGCAAACTTTGTTCATTTCAAAATCAACAACTACCCCGTTTTCGATGCTAATGTATTTTGAATCCTGACCTCCAATTTCGAAAATAGTATCTACCGTTGGATCGTGGGCAATTGCTGCTGTTGCCTGTGCTGTTATTTCATTTCTGATTGTATCGGCACCAATGAAATCGCCGGTTAAATAACGGCCTGAACCTGTTGTTCCCGCACCAATTACAGTAACATGTTCGCCTATTTCATCATAAATTTCCTTTAACCCTCTCTGAATGGCGTTTAACGGTTTTGATGCAGTTGGCAAATAACGGCGGGCAACAACATTATTTTCTTTATCAATTAAAACCACGTTTGTACTTAGCGACCCAACGTCAATTCCAAGATAAACCTCAGTTTTAAAACCATTTTTCGGAATTTCCCTTACCTCCTTATTGTATTTTGCTTTTGAAAGATTTAAAACTTCAAGCCGGGCTGTGTTGCTTCTGTCGCTGGCCAGGTAATTTTTAATTTCCTGCGTCCCCCTGAAATCTGTATCGTGGCCATTCATGTTTTTCAAAGTGTGAAAAACAGCGCCCAGCGCACCCATTGATGCATGATATTCCGGAATTATAAGTTCTCCGTCATCAAGCTCAAATATTTCTTTGAAAGCGCGCACCATGCCAACATTTGCGGCAACACCGCCCTGGAAAATAAACGGCTTTTCAAATTTCTTTCCACGCCCAAGGGTGCTTTTAAAATTACGTGCAACAGCAAAACATAGTCCGGCCACAATATCATGCAGCGGCGTGGCCACCTGTTGCAGATGAATCATGTCGCTTTTTGCAAAAACGCTGCAACGACCTGCTATTCGCGGCGGGTTTACTGATTTCAATGCCATTTCGCCAAAACCTTTATCAATAGGAACCTCGATGCGGTTTGCCTGCTGGTCGAGGAAAGAACCTGTTCCGGCGGCGCACAGGCTGTTCATGGCAAAATCAGACAAACGGGAATATTCAGCGGCAGTTCCGTTTTCCATAAAAATGAGTTTCGAATCTTCGCCACCCATTTCAATTATGGTTCGAATGTGTGGGTAGAGTTCAGAAACTGAAGTTGACTGTGCGATAATTTCGTTTACAAAAACACCGCCTGCGAGTTGAGCCGCCTGTTTTCCGCCCGATCCTGTAAAAGCAATCCTATCGATTGAATGAAAGCCAAATTCAGCAATAATTTCGTCGAGAACCTTTAACAAAACATCGAAGGGTTTCCCGTAACAATACTCATAGCGGTTAACCACAACCTTTTTATCAGAATCGATTAATACTGCGTTTACGGAGATTGAACCAATATCCAATCCTAAATGAAACTTGTTTTTATTTGTTTTGATGGCATACCCGGAATCTGAATCTTGGTCTTTCATATTTATCGCTTTGTTAAATACTACTCAGAATCAAAGTTTGAAAAATCTGGCTTTATTGAAACTTCTAATTTAATGTTTTACGCGAATGATTGCAAGAGTTGTGTAATTTGGAAGTAGTTCAAATAAATATTTTCTGCTGCTACCCGATTA
>DAOPKR010000049.1:0-28226 GCA_035391305.1 Draconibacterium sp. | reverse complement strand
TAACAAAACTGTTTTGGAAAATGCCCAAAGGGAATATGAAAAAGGCAATTATGAACGAAGTTTGAAATACTTAAATCCCATAACCGATTTTGAGTTTAACGACAAAACTTTAGCAATAAAAAGGCTTTGGCTGCTGACAGAAAACTACATTGAACTACACATTTCTGAAGAAAGAATTATTAATAATTTAGATTCGATACTCTTGATTGACCCGCTTTTCAGCAAAGGAAAGTACAATTTAGAGATGTCGAGCCGGATGGAAAGCCGTTTGTTTACGATTGATGTTTATCCACAATTGGTGCTAAATGTAAATGCCTCTGGAAATTTAATGATGCCGATTGTAGAAACAGAATCATATATCTGTGCAGAATGTATCGAATCTGACAAATATTCTAATTCGGAAATAGGTTCAAATCTTAATATTAATCTGGCTTTTTTCTACAATAAAAAATCCGGTGTTGAAATTGGAATCGGTTATGCAACCTCTAATTATTCGAGAAATATAAAAGGAATTAGCAGCAACGATTCGTATTCAGTTCAATACAACGAAAGATTGCAATTTATCGATTTTCCTGTGAGGTATATAATTGCGTTAGATAAATGGAAAATCAGGGTAGGGGCGAACTACAAATATCTGATTCAATCAAATGCTAAAATTTATCATTCATATACCAACAAATTTGAAGAGCAAAAAACTCAACAATATTCAATGGATAATTTACAAAAAATCAGAAACCGTAATTTTGTTTACCTGGGTTTTGAAATTGATAGAGAAATTTATCCTGCAAAAGGCAAGTCTTTATGGTACTTATCAGTAAATTTTAATGCTCAATTTGGTTTGAATTCATTCATTAACAGGGAAAACAGATATTCGGATATCGACTTTATTTCAGATACATATTACACCGATGATTTGTTAAGGATGGCTATGATCGGGTTTGGATTGCGATTTAACTACAATGCTAATTATAAAATACATTGATGAAACAAACTTTAATCATATTACTGATAGTCATTTGTTTTTTTGGGTGTAAGGATGATTTTATTGTTGACAATTCATTGGTTAACAGCCTAAAAGTTTATGATTTTGATGTTCAAAGAGTAAAGAAAATCCACAATCTTTTTGCATTAATAGACACATCAACAGTATTATTTTTGGACGATAAAGGTGAAAATGTATTTGATTTTAAGAACGTGGAATATAAACAGGAAGAAACAATTTCCTTCAAGTTCACAGATGTTGTTGTTGGGTCAAACACCGACATTTTTATAATAGGAGCTGAAATCCTCAAAGATAAAACTTTACAAATTTACGTGTTCAAGGTAAACGAAAGGGGTCAACAAATTTGGGATAATCCAATTATAATACCTATTTCAAATGATTTTATTAAGGAACTTAATGAAAAGTTCTATTTTTTTATTTCTCATAATGGATATGCTCTGGGGTGTTTCAATAATAACAAATTGTTTCTTGTAGTAAATTATGAATCGGCTGCAAATAAAGGAAATATGAGTTATAAGCTATTTGCTCTTGATGATGCCGGTTCTATTTTAAAGGAAAGCATGCCAATGCAGGAAAGCCATCCTGAGATTTGGAATTATATGATTGAACCGCTACCAGACGGAAATTTAATTACATCGCTTGCAGTGGGTTACGGAGCGGCCATCCATCAGTTTGATTCCAATACATTTGAATTAAAACAAACCTCCATAATTCTGGCCAGTGATATTCAAGCCAGGCTGCCAATATTTACAAATATGTTGCATTTGAATAATGAAGAGGTAATTTTTACAGGTCATGCAAATAAAGGAAATAACAGGATTGTAGGCGGAAATTTTGATGCGTTTTTTGTAGAATATAACACGATTGATAATACAATTGCAAATACACTTTTTAGTGGTGCAAACAGTAGTTATGAATTGACTTTTCATTCTTTTATCGATGATAATGGAAATATAAAGTGCATTGGAACAAAAAGGGAAGACCTTTTTATATCTCATGGGATAAATTCTAATCTTTTCGAAATTGATTATAATCTGAACTCAAACCTCATTGATTCCTTATTCATTTTTCAAAACAAGGGATATGAAGGACTATATTTTGAACCTGTGGGAAACTCCGGTTTACTGAAAATACTCGGCAGTAAACTTGATATTTCCGGCAAGCAAAATAAACAGGCTTTTTTCACAATCTTAAAACCTTAAATCATGTTTTCACAACTATTATTTACATTTTTAACCTGCACAATAGTTTTAATACTAGGAACGAACAATGCGACAGGTCAAGACACAATTCCCCCAAAAGTAATCATCGATTGGTCTCTTTTAATTAATTATCCTGATTTGAATGCTACAATGTTAAGTGATGATACATTGGAAGTTAGACCCTCATGTAAATATCGATTTCCTGGCGAATACTATTTTGGCGATATAGTGTTTTTCGAAGATGATTCAGCAATTTACAGAGGTAGTAATTACGAAACTATTTACGATGATAATGGATATGGAACTGTAATTGAAACTATAATTGCTGAAGACAACTCAGGAAATAGGACTAAGTTTGTCATAAAATCGACTATCGGAGATATATACCCTTTTAATTTCTTAGGTTTGGATTTCGAAGGCGGACAATTGGGCAATCTCTATGTACCATACTTATCCAACACATTCACCTTGGATCAAACAGATTTTGTATTGTGCGAAGACAGTAAAATTGACATAATTGCCAATACTTCAAAGAACGGATGTACAGGCAACTCAAACATGAATTGGTACATTGACGACAGAATTGTATCGTCAGATCCAGATAAAATTTCGATAGATTTAAGCCAGCAAAATGATAATTTTGAGGTAGCAATTGAAGCTTATTTTAGCAATACAAATTTTCAGGATAAAGTAAGTTTTAATATTCAAAAAGCAAGCGCTCAAACAGAAATACAAAATCCAACTTGTTCAAATTCGGCTGATGGGAGTATTAAATTAGATTCAAGAATATTCGGTGCTTTGTGGGAACATAACAATTCAGATGCATTATTTCTGGATTCCCTTGAGGCGGGAACCTATCAGGTGTCTTATTGGTTCAATGATTGTAATATTAACGAAACCATTACATTATTTCCGGAAAATAACCTTGATTTTACTGTTTCAGATTCAGTAATTAATTTAAGTCAAAATGAATTATTGACAATTAGAAATCTTTCAAATAACATTGGAGAATCTTTGTGGAAAATTGGTGATAGTACTTTCATCAATAATTCAAGTGAGTTTGATTATGCGTTTAAAAATGCCGGAAATTTTGAGATTAAACTTACTGATAATGGTAATAATTGTAAGGATGCATTATCCAGAAGTATTATTGTAGATGGCATTTTTGTGGAGGAAGACACAATTCCACCAACAATAACTATTTCTGAAACTCAAATAAATGAGAACTATTTCAAAGCTGGATCGGGTTTTGACGGGAATTTTACATTTTTAAATTCAAAAACGCTGGAAATTACGCTTTCGTGTATTTATTTATTTCCCGATGACTATTATTTTAAATTAGGGAATGCAACCATTGAAGATGACTTTGGAATTGCAAAAAAAACTATCGTTATTGATGACTTAACGTTTGATGATGAAGGATACGGAACAGTTGTTCAGACGATTACAGCGGTGGATAGTTCAGGAAATACTTCGAAATTTGAAGTTATTACAAAATACAGTGGAAGTGAATACCTTTTCAATGTTTTAGGTATTGATGTTGGGGGAAATATTGAAGCGAATAATGATTTTCCTTTCAAATTGGAAAATACTGATTTTGAGTTCTGTAATGTACAAAGTGTAGATGTTGTGCTTTTATATTCAAAAAATGGGTGCACAAGTGATGCAAGAATTGACTGGTATATCAATAATGAGCAGGTAAAAAGTGACGCTGATAACATTACCATTGATCTCAGCAGTAATCCTGATGGATTTAAACTTGAGGCCGAAGGAAAATATAGTAATACCAACTTTCAGGATCGAATTCGAATAGATATAAAGGGAAGAACTCTCGATTTTGCCCTTTCTGATTCAATAATTAATTTGAATCAGAATGATAAACTTACAATTACTAATCTTTCAAAAAACGTTGGAGAATCTCTGTGGCAAATAGGTGATAAAACATTTGTTAATAATGAAAATGAATTTGATTATGTTTTCAGCTCTCCTGGAAATTTTAATATTAAGCTAACTGATATTGGTGGATTTTGTAATGATCCAAAAATTAAAAACATTCGTGTAGAAAAATCTACATTAGTTTTTGAAAACTCAATTCCTTTGGTAAAAATAGGTCCTAATCCTTTTACCGATTTTTTAAACATTGATATGGAAAAATCCTCGGATTATGATATAACCATATTGGGAATCGACGGAAGAGTTTGTTATAAAAACAGATTTTTTGACATGGTAAGCAACAAACTAAATCTGAGTTTTTTAACTTCCGGAATTTATGTTTTAAATATAAATTCAACGGAAAGTTCAGTACCGGTTAAAGACTTTAAAATTGTAAAACTAACAGAAAACTGACTTGACATTAATAAGTTTTGTATGGGAATTTTCCGTTTTTACTTTCCGATACAAAAATTCTTAAAAATATGACCAAGAACTTCTTCGGTGCCAACTTCGCCTGTAATTTCGGCTAAATAATGCAAACATTCACGAATATCCTGCGCCAGAAAATCCCCGGTTATTCCTGCATCCAATCCGTTTAAAACCCGCAAAATAGCTTCATGGGCATTTTTTAATATTTCAAAATGACGGGCGTTTGTAACGATAATATCTTCCTGACCTGATACATCAAAATTTACTGCATGAACCATTAAATCAATTAGTTCATCAAGATTTAGTTTTTGTTTGGCTGCAATAAAAACCAGTTTTTCGTTATCGGCAAAATCGGTAACTTCCAATTGCTGAGCAGTATCGCGCAAACCAGAATCAACTTTGTTGGCAACAATAATTAATGTTTGCGATTCGGAAATACGTTCACGGATTTTGTTAATCCGCTCAAAAACAATCGGGTAGGGGTTTTGCAAATCTATTACAAGCAAAACAATTGTTGCCTGTTCCAACTTGTTGTAACTGCGCTCTATTCCAAGGTTTTCAATTTTATCACTTGTATCGCGAATTCCTGCAGTGTCGAAAAAGCGAAATGCAGTTCCATGAATATTTACAACATCTTCAATTACATCGCGGGTGGTGCCGTGAATATCGGAAACAATGGCTTTATCTTCGTTTAATAAAGCATTTAATAAAGTCGATTTTCCAACATTTGTTTCGCCAATTATTGCAACCGGGATTCCATTTTTAATGGCATTTCCCAATTGAAAAGAGTTTTTGAGTTTTCGCAATAATGATTCAATTCTTTCTGTAAGCCGGCGAAGTGCGGTACGGTCGGCAAATTCAACTTCCTCTTCGGCAAAGTCGAGTTCAAGTTCAACCATCGCAGTGAAATGTAAAAGCTGGCTGCGCAAATCATTAATTTCTTTTGAAAAACCACCACGCATCTGGTTAATTGCCAATCTGTGTGCCGCAGCGTTTGACGATGCAATTACATCAGCAACTGCCTCAGCTTGCGATAAATCCATTTTACCATTTAAAAATGCCCGCTGTGTAAATTCGCCTGGTAAAGCCAGCCTGGCTCCGTTTTCAACCAAAACCTCGAGTATTTTTTGTTGAATGAAAACCGATCCGTGGCAGGAAATTTCAACAATATCTTCGCCAGTAAATGAATGTGGTTCACGAAAAACAGCTACAACCACTTCGTCGATAATTTCATCATTAAAAACTATCTGACCAAAATGAAGTGTGTTGGCAGGTTGTTCAATTAATAACTTATTCTTTTTCGGACTTTTGAATATTTTATCTGCAACTTGAATTGCTTCGCTTCCTGAAAGGCGGATTACAGCAATCGCTCCAACTCCTGGAGACGTTGATATTGCACATATTGTTGATTGATCGAGCATCAAGTTTTGTATTTATGGCACAAAAATATACAATTTGAATCGAAAACACAGATTAACCTTAAACACAGCTATTCAAACTTTAAATGTTTGAAATAAATTACCGGCAATTCCACGCAATTCAATTGTTTTTTTCGAAACCAGACATTTAACAATCGTTCAGCCATGAAACCCAAAATTCTTTGCTGGTAACCGGTATATTTGCTTAAATCTATTTGTTTTTCAAATTCAAAAAGTATGTCAAACCACCATTCCATAAATTCTTGAAAATGCTCGTCTTTCAGAACAAACATATTGTTGGCATATAATCTGTTACTTCTCAGAACTTCATGAAATGCATCAACAAATTCGGGATGCTTCTTTGCTAAAATTGATTCAACCAGATTTAAATCATCAATATTATGATATTTTTTATAATGAGTTTCAACCGAATATTTCATCTTTCGGGCTTGTGGCAGAATGGCATCATATTTTTGAAGTAATAATCTGATTTCATTCTCATTAATAATCCGATTGATAAAATAATCAGTATTTTTTGTATGTATCAGGCCGTGCCGTTTTTTGTTCAAACCTGCAAGGTAATACAATGCTCGTTTTAATTTGTATAAAAAGGGTTCAGGTTGGGCAGTGAAATAACGCCGGTAATGACAAGCACCGGAAACTGATTGTCCGGTGTTTTTCCAAACCCAGTAAATACCAGTTAACTCACTGTAATATTTGTTCTTATGTGATATATTCTCACCTGAATCGTCACCGGTAAAATCTTTATTGGCATTTTGTAATGAATTTCCTGCCATGAGAGGTTGGTATATTGAATCCAATTGTAAAACCCGCCCGTTTTTATAATAGAAAACAAAGATTTTTATATTCGAAAATGGCATGTAATTCATTTTTTGGTAAAAATAAAGGTTTTGTGTTATCAGGCAATCTTTTAGCTTTGCAGCATAAAAATTAGTATTGAAAATAGCAAAGAAGATGAATAAGTTAACTTCACAGATATACAGAATTGTGGTTCCAAAATTTATCAGAAAAAGAATACTCGCAAAAAATCTTCCCAAATCAATTCTGAAATACTATGCAGGTTTACCTGAACCACCGTCAGATGAAATTAATTTGATTCTTGACTATTTAAGTAGAAATCCGATAGCAGTTTTTCCGTACGAATTTCAGGATGAATATATTGCTGACAACATTGAAGTTTTTGATGATAGGGAAAAGGGTTTAAAATATGTTTTAATGGATGGGAAAAGACTCTACTTTAAAAAAAGATGGAGTTCAAAAAAGATTCGGAATCTGTATAATTTGCTTTCCAAAGAACAGGATATCCGCAGCCCGCACCGATATCTGACGGATCAGTTTGAGTTTAAAACAGGAGAAACACTTGTTGACGTTGGTGCAGCTGAAGGTAATTTTGCTTTAAGTGTGGTTGAAAAAGCCTCACAAATTATACTTTTTGAAGCTGATAATGAATGGATTGAACCGCTAAATGCCACATTTGAACCCTGGAAGGATAAAGTTGAGATTGTAAATAAATTTGTAAGTAATATTTCTGATTCATTAAACACAAAACTTGATGATTATTTGAATATTGAAAACGGGAGAGAAACTTTTATTAAAATAGATGTTGAAGGCGCAGAGTCGCGTTTACTGGAAGGTTGTAAGCAGTTCCTGATGATGCAAAAACCACTGAAATTGGCAATTTGTACCTATCATAAACAAAACGATGAAAAAGAATTTTCCTCCCTGTTGAAACAACATCAATTTAAAATTTCACATTCTGATGGCTATATGCTTTTTTATTACGACAAACAAATGACAGCACCATATTTCAGAAGAGGTTTGATAAGAGCAGAGAAAATATGAGTTTAACAAAGCATTCTGATCAGGTTTATTTTAAAACTCACTTTCGCATAATTTGTTATTTTTGCCAAATTGTTGAAAACTCATAAAATTGAAAATAAAATGAAATTACTTGAAGGAAAAACAGCAATTATTACCGGCGCTTCCCGTGGAATCGGTAAAGCAATCGCTATAAAATTTGCACAGGAAGGTTGTAATGTTGCATTTACCGACCTTTTTGCCGATGAAAATATGAAAGCAACTGAAGCCGAACTTAACGCCCTGGGTGTAAAAGCAAAAGGTTATGCATCGGATGCCAGCAAATTTGAAGATACAGATAAAGTAGTGACCGAAATAGTAAACGATTTTGGCAGAATTGATGCACTTGTAAACAATGCCGGGATTACTAAAGATACTTTATTGATGAGAATGACCGAGGAGCAATGGGACATGGTTATTAACGTAAACCTGAAGTCAGTTTTCAATTTTACAAAAGCTGCACAAAAAACTATGCTGAAACAGCGCAGCGGATCAATTATTAACTTGAGTTCAGTTGTTGGTGTTAGCGGAAATGCGGGTCAGGCAAACTATTCAGCTTCAAAAGCCGGAATAATTGGATTCACCAAATCTGTTGCACGCGAACTGGGATCACGCGGAATTCGCTCAAATGCAATTGCGCCTGGGTTTATTATTACCGAAATGACAGCCAAAATTCCGGAAGATGCCCGCAAAGCCTGGGAAGAATCTATTCCATTAAAACGCGGTGGAACTCCTGAAGAAGTTGCAGGAGTTGCTGTATTTCTGGCATCTGAATTATCGTCTTATGTCAGTGGCCAGGTTATAACTGTTTGTGGTGCAATGAATACGTAGAGTTCGATCCTGAAAATTCAAAAATTAATTTTTTATTCTGAATATTCAAAAAGCTGTCGTTTATTGACAGCTTTTTTCATTTGTAATTTGCTTGTGAGCGTAGTCATTAAGTTCTGAATGGTATGCTGTTTTTCAAAAATATTGCTTAAATTGTTGAATTCTATTTGAAGGGGAATCTACTATGTTGAATAAATCAATTGCTTACAGATTGAGTATTTATATTACTATCGCTGTTGTATGCGTTTTTTTGGCATTTATTACTATTGCATTTTATTTTAACAGTGGAATCCTAAAAAATAATATTATAAACAAGGCAACAACAGTGGGCACTCAGGTGCTAATGCTCGCTGAAAAACAATTAGTATCAACCAGGGAAATAACTTCAAATATATCAGAACAGGTATTGTATTTTGCTCAACACGACGATACAGAGTATTTTATAAAAAAACTTATCTCAAAATACCCATTTCTAAATGCTATTCATATCAATATAGATTCAATTGTCCCAAACTTAAATTATCATAACTATTATTTTTTAAGGGATAATGATTCAATATATTTTCAGAGGGGAAATCATCCGGAATATCATTGTGAGCATGAAAAACAAATTTTTGACTGGGCAATATCAAACCAAATTCCAACCTGGACAGAAAGTTTTGTTTGCAAAATAAACGATAAACAAATAGTTTCATATTACTCTCCAATACAAATACAGGGAAACGATAATAAGTTAATTACCATAGGTTCTGTAATATCTGAATTGTCATTACTTCAGTTAAACGACTCAATTAAAAATTTAAAAATTGGATCAAAAAGTCAACAGAATTATGCTTTTATAGTAGCTCAGGATGGCACATATTTAACACACCCAAACAAAGATTTTATTTTAAACAGAAATTTATATGCTTTGCCTCATAAATTGAGTTCGTTGGATAGTTTAAGTGTTTTTAAATTATTAAATAGTGGAAAATCAGGAACAACAATTGCATACCCTGAGCAACTGAACTATAAAAAATGCTGGGTTTATCATACACCAATTACTGAAACCAACTGGACTCTGGTGTTTGTGATTCCATATGATGAATTATTTGTTCCACTTTATTTGCTGGTACTTAGAATGCTATTTTTTGCTGTGCTGGGCATTTTGGTTATTTTTTTCATAGTAACTTATATAACAAATAAATTGATTTTACCATTAAGTACTGTAACCACTCAACTTAAAACGTTCAGCAGTAGTACAGGAGAATTGGAAATTAATACCAAAAATGAAGTTGAACTGGTTTCGAAAAGTCTTGATTTTTTAAAATCATGGTATGAAAAATTTGAAACAGAACACCGTCAGGAAGAAGTCCTTAACTCTCAAAGGACACATGATTTACTAGAAGCTTCAGAAATTCAAATGAGTTTGATAAACACCGACTTTGCTATTTTTAAAGATAGAAAAGATATAGACTTGTTTGCTGTATATAAACCGGCACGAATTGTTAGTGGTGACTTGTTTGATTTTGTATTTCTGGATAAGGAGAATTTGTTCTTCACAATAGGCGATGTGTCTGGGAAAGGTCTTTCCGCCGCATTTTTTATGAGTGTCGCACAAACAATTCTAAAATCACACGCCAAACTAAAAACACCGGGGCTAATTGTAGAAAAAGTTAACAATGAACTATATACTGTTAACCAGCATCAGTTTTTTCTTACCCTTTTTTGTGGGGTACTTAATTTAAAAACCGGAACACTTATTTATTGCAATGCTGCTCACACTTCAACGTTAATTTTATCGTCAGGCGGTGAAATAACTGAACTGGAATTTTCTCATGGGATGCCACTCGGATTATATCCAAACAGAACTTATGAGGAATCTAAGATTAAATTAAAACCGGAAGATTCAATTATTTTATATTCTGATGGAGTAACAGAACAACAAGGTTCTGATAATCAGTATTTTGGAATAGAAAGATTATATGATGTCCTAAATAGGTCAGTTTTTCTGAAACCTGAGGAAATTATTAATGATGTATGTGAAAATCTTGATTTATTTAAGGGTGAAATAAAACAAACCGATGATATAACATTGATGGTAATGAAATATAAAAGCAAAAAAAAGGCCTGAAAAATCAGGCCTTTTTTCTAGTTATTTAATTCTTGCTTGCTAGCCAATATTCGCATCTGTAATTTTTCGTTCTTTTTGTCATATCCAACAGAAATTGTGTCTCCCTCAGTAATTGAAGCTTTAATAATAATTTCGGCCATTTCATCTTCAAGATATTTTTGAATTGCCCTTTTTAGCGGTCTGGCTCCAAATTGCGGATCATATCCTTTTTCGGCAATAAAATCTTTTGCTGCCGATGAAATTTTCAATTTATAATTTAACGACTCAACCCGTTTATACAAATCCTTTATTTCAATATCGATAATTCTATGAATCTGCTTTTTATCAAGCTGATTGAACATTATCACGTCGTCAATTCTGTTTATAAACTCAGGTGCAAATGCCTTTTTTAAAGCTTTTTGAATAACATACTTGGCATTTTCATTTTCACTCTCCGGAGTTTTATTAACGTTGAAACCAACACCCTGACCAAAATCCTTTAACTGGCGTGACCCAATGTTCGAGGTCATTATAATAATTGTATTTTTGAAATCGATATTTCTGCCCAAACTGTCAGTTAATCGCCCTTCATCAAGAACTTGTAACAACAGATGAAATACATCAGGGTGTGCCTTTTCTATTTCATCCAAAAGTACTACCGAATATGGCTTTCTTCGAACTTTTTCGGTTAACTGGCCACCTTCTTCATAACCAACATATCCGGGAGGAGCACCAACAATCCTCGATACCGAAAATTTCTCCATATACTCACTCATGTCGATTCTTATTAATGAATCGAGACTATCAAAAAGATAAGTGGCAAGTACTTTTGCGAGTTGTGTTTTTCCAACGCCTGTTGGGCCAAGAAAAATAAAAGAACCAATAGGACGGTTAGGATCTTTCAAACCTGCTCTATTTCGCTGAATTGCTTTAACAATTTTAGCAATTGCTTCTTCCTGTCCAATAACTTTACTTTTTAAATCGTTGGCCATGTTCATCAGCCGTTTGCCTTCTGCCTGAGCAATGCGTTGAACCGGAATGCCTGACATCATGGCAACCACTTCGGCAACTTTTTGTTCGTCAACGGTTTCTCTGTGATTTATTAATTCTTTTTCCCAAAGATCTTTTTCTTTATCAAGCAACAGGAGTAAATTCTTCTCTTTATCTCTGTGATTGGCTGCAAGCTCAAAATTCTGACTTTTTACAGCTGCTATTTTTTCGTCTTTTATTTTTTCAATTTTTTCTTCCAGTTTGATAATATTTTCCGGAACATTGATATTCGAAATGTGAACGCGTGAACCAACTTCATCAAGTGCATCAATTGCTTTATCCGGCAAATAACGGTCTGTAATATATCTTGCGGTTAGGGTTACACAACTTTCAATAGCTTCTTTAGTGTAAATAACATTATGGTGATCTTCATATCTGCTTTTAATGTTGTTTAATATTTCAATGGTTTCATCAATCGAAGTGGGATCGACCATAACTTTTTGGAATCTTCTTTCCAAAGCTCCATCTTTTTCAATATGTTGCCTGTATTCATCAAGAGTTGTTGCACCAATGCACTGAATATCACCGCGCGCCAAAGCTGGTTTTAGCATATTGGCAGCATCCAGAGATCCGGTAGCACCACCTGCTCCAACAATTGTATGAATTTCATCAATAAACAAAATGACGTTGTTGACTTTTGCAAGTTCATTTAAAATTGCTTTCATTCTTTCTTCAAACTGTCCTCGGTATTTTGTGCCGGCAACAATTGAAGCAATATCCAAACTAACCACACGTTTGTCAAACAAAATCCTCGAAACTGTTTTATTGATAATACGAAGCGCAAGTCCTTCAGCTATTGCCGATTTACCAACACCGGGTTCACCAATTAAAATTGGGTTGTTTTTCTTTCTCCTACTTAAAATCTGCGCTAATCTTTCAATTTCCCTTTCGCGTCCAACAATAGGGTCTAAACTGTTTTCTTCAGCTAATTTGGTTATATCGATCCCAAAATTATCCAAAACTGGGGTATCCGATTTCGAATTGGGGCCTTTTTTCTGTCCTGGTTGCTGCCTCATTGGGCCTTTTGTAAAGTCATCATTTGCGTCATCATCTTCTCCTTCAGGGAAGTCTGATTTTGCCTCTATTTCTTCTTTATAATCTTGAATCTGATTTCTTACCATATAATAATTAACCCCATACTCAACCAAAAGTTGTGTAATTATGCTGTCGCTGTCTTTTAATATTGCAAGAA
Source organism: Draconibacterium sp. (assembly GCA_035391305.1). Classification (GTDB taxonomy): domain Bacteria; phylum Bacteroidota; class Bacteroidia; order Bacteroidales; family Prolixibacteraceae; genus Draconibacterium. The sequence continues at coordinate 15,202 of DAOPKR010000049.1, read as the reverse complement.
GCAGATGTCCGCTGTTTACAGTTGCACTTTTAAATGAACGTGCCTCGAGATATACAAGTTTTAATGTTTTTTCAGTTGACTTTAACATCACAATCTCGGCTTGCATATCAATTTTTCTGTCAGTCCTAATCTTTTTTTCAATTAGTTCTTTCATTTCAGCCAAAGAAATACCGAGATTTTCCAAAATATCTGTTGCCATTCCTTCTCCATCACGCAAAATTCCCAGAAACAAATGTTCCTGCCCGATATAGTCATTTCCCAGGCGTACCGCTTCTTCTCTGCTATATCCGATAATGTCTTTAATTCTTGGTGAAAATTGTGAATCCATATACTTATTTATCAAATTTTTTGTGTTTAGTACAAAATCTATTCCTAAAAAATTAAATTACTAAAATACTTAAAAATACCCTATTCAGATAAAATTCTTGTCAGAAGTTATCAAAACTCAACTTCAAATACTGAATTATTGACAGTAGTAATGTTAATATCTTATCGTTATGCTGTGGTTAAATCAGTTGAAAAAATAGCCTTTTCACCAATGATTTTTACTATTTTTGTGGGTCTTTTTCAATATTGAAATAATTCTTTTAAAAGCAGACATAAATGATTGAAGATGAAAAGATTATTAGAATAAATATAGAAGAGCAGATGAAATCTGCTTATATAGATTATTCTATGTCAGTGATTGTTTCTCGGGCATTACCAGATGTGCGTGATGGTTTTAAACCGGTTCATCGCCGGGTATTATATGGGATGCAAGATTTGGGGATGTTCTCAAACAGGCCTTACAAGAAGTCAGCCAGGATTGTTGGAGAAGTACTGGGGAAATATCATCCACACGGTGATTCATCAGTATATTTCGCAATGGTTAGAATGGCTCAGGAATGGTCGTTAAGATATCCTTTGATTGACGGGCAGGGAAACTTTGGTTCTGTAGATGGAGATAGTCCGGCAGCTATGCGATATACGGAGGCCCGAATGGCTAAAATTGCTGAGTTAACATTAGCCGATTTAGATAAAAATACTGTCGATTTTCAACCCAATTTCGATGAATCGTTGACGGAGCCAACAGTTTTACCAACCAGAATTCCTCAATTACTAATTAACGGGACATCGGGCATTGCAGTTGGAATGGCTACTAATATGCCACCTCACAATTTAACCGATACAATTAATGCTATTACGGCATATATTGACAATAATGACATTGAGATACAGGATTTAATAAAAATAATCGTAGCCCCCGACTTTCCGACGGGTGGGATTATTTATGGTTATCAGGGTGTTGTTGACGCTTATGAAACAGGCCGGGGCAGAATAGTAATTCGCGGAAAAGCACATATCGAAAACGAAGGTGGACGTGAAAAAATAGTAGTTACTGAAATTCCTTATTTAGTTAACCGTGCTGAAATGATTCAGAAAACCGCAGATTTGGTTAACGACAAGAAAATTGAAGGAATTTCGAATGTAAATGATGAATCCGACAGGGATGGCATGCGCGTAGTTTATGATATTAAACGCGATGCCATGAGCAATGTGGTTCTAAATCAATTATATAAATATACTTCTTTACAAACCTCGTTCAGCGTTAATAATATTGCGCTTGTTCATGGAAGGCCAAAAATACTTAACCTAAAAGATTTAATCAGGTATTTTGTTGAACACAGACATGAAGTTGTTATTCGTCGTACCAAATTCGAACTGGATCAGGCTGAAAAACGTGCCCACATTCTTGAAGGTTTAATTATTGCCAGTGATAATATTGATGAAGTTATTGCAATAATAAGAGCCTCGCCAACTCCGGATGAAGCGAGGGAAAAATTGATGGAACGCTTCCAGTTAAGCGATTTACAGGCTCGTGCAATTGTTGAAATGAGATTGAGGCAGTTAACCGGTCTCGAACAGGACAAATTGCATAAAGAGTACGAAGAAATAATGGCCCAGATAGAATATTTCAGGAAAATTCTTGCTGAGGTTTTATTAAGAATGGAAATCATTAAAAATGAACTTATTGAAATTAAGGAAAAATTCGGTGACAAAAGACGTTCTGAATTAGTGCCAAATGCCGAAGAGTTTAACCCTGAAGACTTTTATGCCGATGAAGATATGGTTATTACCATTTCACACCTTGGTTATATAAAAAGAACACCACTGTCAGAATTCCGGACTCAGGGTAGGGGAGGAATCGGATCAAAAGGCAGCACAACCAGGGATGAAGATTTCCTTGAACATATATTTATTGCGTCTATGCACAATACTTTACTTCTTTTTACTGAAAAAGGAAGGTGCTTTTGGCTAAAAGTTTATGAAATTCCGGAAGGTACAAGAACTGCCAAAGGTCGTGCGATACAAAATGTATTGAACATTGAACCGGATGACAAAGTTTTGACCTTTATAAATGTTAAAACTTTGGCAGACAAAGACTTCATTAATAATAATTATATCATTCTGGCAACAAAAAATGGTATAATAAAAAAGACCACTCTTGAAGCATATTCCCGTCCACGACAAAATGGGGTTAACGCAATAACAATTAAGGATGGCGACAGGCTTCTTGAAGCACATTTAACAAATGGTGAAAGCGAAATAATGCTCGCGGTAAAATCAGGAAAAGCAATTCGCTTTAACGAAAAGAAAGTTAGGGCCATTGGTAGAACAGCTTCCGGTGTGCGGGGTGTAGCCCTTGGAAGCCCGACGGATGAAGTGATTGGCATGGTTTGTGTTCAGGATGAAAGTGAAGATATACTTGTAATCTCTGAGAATGGATATGGAAAAAGATCTAAAATTGAAGACTACAGAATTACAAACAGGGGAGGAAAAGGAGTAAAAACTATCAACATTACAGAAAAAACGGGTGATTTGATTGCTGTAAAAAGCGTATCAAATGACAATGATTTAATGATTATTACTGAAAACGGATTAACTATCAGATTAACAGTAAGTTCAATTTCATTACTTGGAAGGGCAACACAGGGTGTCAGAGTAATAAATTTAAAAGGAGACGACAGGATCGCTTCAGTAGCCAGGGTTAATGTTGAACCAACGGAAGTTGTACAGCCGGAAGACGAAAGCACAGAAGAGCAAGACATTGAAGGCGAAGTTGAAAGTAATTTAGAATAATAATAAACAGTTGATTTTAAATATCTTTTTTTAAATAAATATTTTAATCGTATATTTTTGTAGCAAAATTTAAAAACACTTAAAATGAAAAAAACAATTATTCTGCTGGCCATGGTGCTTGTGTATTCCGGCACTTTTGCTCAAAAAGGCAAAGTTACCACAGCACAAAGCTTGAAAGATGCTGGTAAAATTGCAGAAGCATATGCCGCAATTGAAGAAGCGATAGATGAATCGAACCCCAAATCTGAGAAATCAATTCCATGGCCTAAAACATGGGAAGTTAGGGGTGAAATATTTCAGGCTATTGGACAATCAACTGATGAAAATGTCAAAAAACTTAGTGCCGACCCATTAACTGAAGCATTAAATTCTTATAAAAAATCAATGGAGTTGGACACTAAAGGAAGTGATTCTAAAAGTGTGAAAATTAAATTGACACTCTTAACAAATGATCTTACAAATCAGGCTGTTAATGCTTTTCAGGTGGAAGATTACAACAAAGCTTTATCATCTTTCGAGCAAATTCTTGAAATCAATAATATGCCTGTGGTTAAGTCAGATAATCCTGACGCTGTTGATACTGTAATAATATTTAATGCCGGACTAGCTGCTTACAATGCAGAAAATTATGAAAAAGCAATTAAATATTATAAAGATGCAGCAAAATATGGTTATAACGGTGCAAAAACATACAGTTTAATTGGTGCTGCATACCAAATGATGAATGATACTACCGCCGCATTACACGCACTTCAGGAAGGATATGAAAAATATCCGGATGACAATGCTTTACTTGAAAGTATGATTCAAATTTATATGGATCTGGATAAAACCGATGAAGCTCTGAAAAACCTTGAAAAAGCTATTGCACAGGATCCTACTAAACCAAGGTATTATTTTGCTCAGGGTGCGTTATTCGAAAAATTAGGACAGGAACAAAAAGCCATTGATACCTATAAAAAGACAATGGAAATCGATCCGACATTTTTTAATGCTTATTACAATCTAGGTGCACTTTATTATAACAAAGGAGTTCAGCAGGTTGAAGTTGCCAATGCAGTTCCGGCAAACGAAAAGAAGAAATATGATGAAGAAGTTGCTAAAGCTGATGCGTGGTTTGCACAAGCACTGCCTTACATGGAAAAATGTAATGAATTGCAGTCAGACGATAAAATGGTTTTGGAATCATTAAAAAACTTATATTATCGTTTGCAGGATATGGATAAATACAATGCAGTATTGGACAAAATTAAAAGTCTGTAATTATATTCACTTAAAAGGGAGAGCAAACACTCTCCTTTTTAATAATATTTATTATTTAACATAATATCAATTATAAGACAATTTTATCAAGCAAATGTAATCCAGATTTTTGCTGCATTTCCGGCAATCATAAATAAAATATGAATTCTGTTTTCTTACTCCAGAAACCTCTTTCTCAGCGCTTCAATCTGCTCTGTATTTATCGGAATTAGCTTACCCAGCGATGCGCCCATTGTCAGCGATTTAGCGCTGAATTCAGCTACTTCGAGCCGGTCGAAAGTTCCAAGCAACTTATCACCGGTTACAAGGATTGAATCGTTATTGATAATAATTGCCGGTGTATTTTTTGAAAGCATATTCAAAATTGTTTCTTTTCCGGCAAAGTGCGAACCAAACGGTACATTCGGAACATCCTGCAGAAAAATCCAGCTTTCGGGAATTGTCCGCACATCCATTTTTTTGGCAGTTACACTGTAAGCCATTAAATATGGTGTTTGTGTCAGAATAATAGAATTTACATGCGGGTTTCGTTTGTAAATTTCCTGATGAAGCCAGGTTGAGCGGCTTGGCACTTTCCCTTTTTCCCGTTTCCCATCTTTTATCTGAACAATGTCGTCGTTTTGCATATCCCAACGCGCAACATTTGGCGGAGTAATTAAAAAATCGTTATCCCGCCAGCGCACCGAAACTGTTCCGTACGAACTGATCATCAATCCCTGCGCACACGCGCGGTGAACAATCCGCTTTATTTCTTCCCTGATTGCTCTTTCATCTGAAGGATATTCCACATTATCCATCTCGGGCAATAATCGTGGAATCTGATCTTCAAATTGTTCAATTTCTGCATCAGTCAGATAATTCGGTTTGCCTATTGTGCTGCCATTTATTATTGTCCGGGCACAGAACTCAAGTGTTTCAAATCGTTGAAACGCATCTCCCAAATCCTCCCCTCCCACAACTGTTCCATGGTTTTCCATAATCACTGCGTTAAATCCTTTTACAAACTCAGTAGCAATTACTTCTCCCAGTAATTCACTTCCGGGCAATTCGTAATGTGCATAACCAATTGGGCCACAAATATTTTTCGCCTGCGGAATTACATTTGTATTTGGAATTTGACGAACAATACTAAACGAAACCAATGCCGGCGGGTGTGCATGCAAAATTGCCTTGATATCAGGCCGGGCTTTGTAAATTGCAATGTGAAACGGGTATTCCGACGATGGTTTGTGCCGCCCTTCAATCGCCCCGTTTTTTCTTACACAAATAATGTCAGACGGACGCAAAGAACCCTTGTCTATGGCAGAAGGCGTTACCCACACATCTCCGTTTTCATCAATTACAGAAATATTTCCACCTGAAGTAGTTGTTAATCCACTGCGGTAAACTTTGTCGATTATCATCGTTATCTGGTCGCGGGGATGCATCAGTTTTGTATCTAATTTTCTCATTTTCCAATTTTTTATAACCAAACTTAAAGGTACAAAAAAAGGATACCCTGGAATGAAATTCATCCTGTGGTATCCTTTCCTAAAAACGAAATGATTTCTATCTTTTCAGTAAGAACTCTTTTTCATACTGCTGGATTTCAGTTATGTACTCCTCTCCTACCGGAACATTTTCCTGCATACAGTAATAATCCCAAACCGGGCCGAATGATTTTGTTTTCAGTTCTTCAAGCAGAGCAAGCCGTTCAAAGTTTTGTCCGGCTTCCTCATATTTCAGTAACGTTGAAGTGGGTTCGAGCATGGCAATCATAAAAGCTTTTTGTGCGGCACGCGTTCCTACAACATAGGCGCCAATACGGTTGATTGAAGCATCAAAAAAGTCGAGCCCTACTTTTACACGGCTCATAAAATTATTCCGAACAATTTCTGATGCAATTAACTGGATATCATCGTTTAAAGTTACAACATGATCAGAGTCCCAACGAACCGGACGCGTAACATGAAGCAGTACTTCATCAAGAAACTGGAGACAGGATGAAATTTTGTCGCCAACCTGTTCTGTTGGATGAAAATGTCCATTATCAAGGCAAATCAGTTTGTTATTTTTGATTGCATAGCCAAGGTAAAAATCATGCGAACCAACCGTCATCGACTCGGCGCCAATACCAAAAAGTTTGCTTTCTACCGCATCTTTCATGTGTTCTTTTGGATAGCCGGTCGCCATTGCTTCATCAAGCGATTTTTTTAATAATGTGCGATATCCGTTCCTGTCAATTGGAGTATCTTTTGTTCCGTCCGGAATCCAGGTGTTATGAACACATGGAGTTCCCAGTTGTTTGCCAATTTCTGCCGAAATTGCACGACAACGTTTAACATGTTCAACCCAAAATTTGCGGTTTTCTTCATTTTTACTCGAAAGTGTAAAACCATCGGCAGCGCGTGGATGCGAAAAACATGTGGCATTAAAATCCATGCCGATTCCCTGCTTTTTGCACCAGTCAATCCAACTTTGAAAATGCTTTACCTCAATTTTATTGCGATCAACCACTTCACCTTTAAAATCGCCATAACTGGCATGCAGATTTAAGCGTTGTTTTCCGGGTAAAAGCGAAAGTACTTTCTCAAGGTCGGTCTGGACCTGTTCAATTGTATGTGCTTTGCCGGGGTAATTTCCGGTTGTTTGGATACCGCCTCCTGAAAGTTTGGCATCAGGAGTTTCAAAACCCCCTACATCGTCGGTTTGCCAGCAATGAAGTGAGATTACAATTTCCTTCATTTTTAAAAGAACTTCATCGGTATTTACACCAAGCTCTGCATATTGTTCCCTGGCCAATTCGTATGCTTTTCCGATTCTTTCTTTATTCATTTTATTCTATTTTATTCAACTTTTACTTTTTTTGAATGATTACATAACTTTTAATTATTTAGTTACCGCATAACTAAAAGTGTATTTGCCTGAACCAAGATTCAGTTTTACAGTTTTCCCAACCTGCTGTGCACTTTTCGATTTATCATCTTTTAACGCCGCATTATTTACTGATACTTTATCGATAGAAGCTGATGGCAGAACTACTGTGGCTGTTGTATTCGCCGGAATTGAAACTTCATAAACCATATTTCCACCCTCAGTTTTCCATGCTGAACTTATTTCACCATGAATTGATTTGAAAGTTGCCTTTGCATTTGTCAGTCCACCTCCGGGATGCGGAGCCAGGAAAAAATGTTTGTATCCCGGATTTTCTTCGTCAATCCTGATTCCGGCAACATAGGTATAAAGCCATTCACCAATTGCGCCATAAGCGTAATGGTTGAAACTGTTCATTCCAACATCCTGAAAAGTTCCATCAGGTTTTTGTCCGTCCCAGCGTTCCCAAATCGTTGTTGCGCCCTGTGTTACTGGGTACAACCACGATGGGTATTCTTTCCGGTTCAGCAACATAAAAGCGAGTTCATCATAACCTTGTGCCGACAAAGTTTTGCAAAGCAGCGGAGTACCTACAAATCCGGTTGTCAGGTGTTTAAATTTATTTACGTCTTCGGCAAGATAAGCAGCTGATTTCGAAACAAGATCAGCGGGAAGCAAATCGAAAGCAATCGCAAGCAAATAGGCTGTTTGAGTGTGTGATACCAAACGTCCGGATGGAGCAACAAATTCATTTACAAATGCTTTTTTAATTTGGTCTGAAAGCTGCGCATATTTTGCGGCGTCATCATTCTTCCCTATTATTTTGGCTACCTTTGCCAGTAGTCCACTTGAGTATGCATAATAAGCAGTGGCAATAAGATCTTTTTCGGTTGTTGCACCGGTATAATCTGAGCGGTTTGTTGCAAAGGCCAGCCAGTCTCCAAAATGGCCATCTCCAGTCCACAAATTGTCATCACCAGCCCTTCCGTGCATATATTCCACCCATGCTTTCATACTTGGGTACTGAACCTCAAGAATTCGTTTGTCGCCGTACGCCAGATAAGTTGTCCAGGGCACTACCAGAGACGCATCAGCCCAGGCGGTTGAACCTCCGCCTCCCTTTAAAACGTCGGGAATAACGTGTGGGACTTTTCCATCGGGAAGCTGGTCGGCAGCAACATCTTTCATCCATTTGGTGTAGAAACCTGCCACATCGAAATTAAACGCTGCAGTTGGACTAAAAACCTGTGCATCTCCTGTCCAGCCGAGACGTTCATCTCTTTGCGGACAATCAGTTGGTACATCAAGGAAATTTCCTTTTTGACCCCACTGTATATTGTGTTGCAGCTGGTTTATCAGCGGCTCAGAACATGAAAAAGAACCGGTTGGCTCCATTGCCGAATGTATTACAATTCCTGTAATATTATCAATTGCTGGCGTTCCCGGGAAATCAATTAACTGTACAAAACGAAACCCGTGAAAGGTAAATGAAGGTTCATATATTTCTTCTCCATCACCTTTCAGAGTATAATGATCTGTAACCTTTGCGGCGCGCAAGTTATCGGTGTAAAAATTGCCATCTTTATCAAGTACCTCTGCAAATTTTAAAGTTACATTATCACCCTTTTTACCCGAAACTTTTAATCGTGCCCAACCAACCATATTTTGTCCCATATCGAACACGGTTTCTCCTTTCGGAGTTGTCAGCATTTTAATGGGTTTAATCTCTTCAATTGCTTTAACAGGCGGGCCTTGCGGAGCTATTAAATGTGCTTTCGAATTATTGAGAACTGCAACTTTCCCCCAACTGCTGTCGTTAAAACCAACTGCTGACCAGCCTGGCATTTCCTTGCGGGCATCATATGTTTCCCCGTTATAAATATCAGAAAACAGTATTGGACCGGTTACTGCTTTCCAGCTTTCATCGCTTGCAAATGTTTCGCTTGTTCCATCAGTATAAATAATATGAAGTTGGGCAATTAAAGCCAGTTTATCTCCATAATAATTACGCTGATTTTCCCAGGCGATATTTCCGCGATACCAGCCGTCGCCCAGTTTAGCGCCAATAGCGTTTTTAGGTTGAAGCATTGAGGTTACATCATATGTTTGGTACTGAATTCGCTTGTTGTAGCTTGTCCAGCCCGGTGTAAATAAATCGTTGCCTACTTTTTTCCCGTTGATAAAAAGCTGGTAAAGCCCCAATGATGAAACATAAACATTTGCCGATTTTACTTTCTTTGAAGTTGAAAATTCTTTTCTCAGATAAGTACATGGTTTTGAACCATCCAGTTTTATTTCATTCTCCAATGTTATCCAGTTCGCTGTCCATAGTTCCGGTTTCAAAATCCCCATTTCCCAAAAAGCAGGTTCGCTCCAATCTGAAGCTTTTCCGTTGCTGTCCCAAACGCGCACTTGCCAGTAAACACGTTGCATAGAAACTAATTCAGGTCCTTCATACGCAATATTTACCGACTTATCGGAATTAGTTTTTCCTGAATTCCAAAGTACTTTTCCTTTGGCTGTTTTGTCGGTAACTTTTATTTCATAAGCCGACTGCATTACATTTGTTTCCGTTGAGGTGATTTTCCAACTGAGCCGGGGTTTCATGATATCAATTCCAATTGGATTTGTATGATATTCACAAACCAGATCGGTAACAGTTGTGGTTTTTGCACCAAACACAGCAAAGCTGCTGCATAGTAATACGATTGTAAATAAATTTACCCAAATTTGATTTCGTTTCATTCTTATTCGTTTTTGTTGATTTTAATTTTATTCCATATAAAAAACTTCTTCCAATTTTGTTGTTAACGGCGAATTATCGGGGTTGGTTACCATAATGTCTGCCATAAATTTCCACCATTTTTTAACGGTTTCCGTCTGCCCCAAATCCTGCGAACCACCATCGCCACTAACTTTTTGAAAGGCAAAGAGCGTATTTGTTTCTTCATCCAAAAAGATAGAGTATTCACTAACTCCGGCCTCTTTTAAAAGTGTTTTCAGTTCGGGCCAGATTTCGTTGTGCCGTTTTAGGTATTCATCTTTTTGCCCCGGGTTGAGGTGCATTTTAAAAGCTAATCGATTCATATTATTAGATTATTAGATTCAGGAATCAAGTATCAAGCATCAAGAGTAGCTTCATTAATAATCATTCTGTTCATCTTTATTCTAGCCAAGTGCATTTAATTCAGGATAGAGCCATTTGGCAATGCCAATAACAATAACCGAAAGCAGAATTGCCCCAATGCCGATTAATATTGTGTTGTATGTACTTTTTGTTACACCCTTCCATTCCTTTCTGTAAAAACCCCAGAGATTGGCAGTTAGTATAATTGTGGCCATGTGCAGGGTCCATGAACTTGCACCGTTTCCAATTTTTGTTTCACCCATTCCGTAGAAAAAGAATTGCAGAAACCATGTGGTTCCGGCCAGCGCACAGAACAAATAATTATGCACTAAAGGTGTTTTTCTGTCAACGAAGTCGCCCGCAGTTTTGTTTTTTATAATAAGAACTGTTGTCCAAATAAAATTTGTTGTTAAACCGCCCCAAAGAATTACAAAGAAAATAATATTGTTCTCGAACAGGTATTTAAAACCTTCACCCGATTCAGTCAGAAAAGGATAGTTTTGGGCGACGGCCAGTGATCTTGCTTCGAAAGCCATTTCTTTTCCGGCATCAATACCAAAACTAAAAAAAGCACTCAATACGCCTGAAACTATTGCAATCATTAAACCTTTTGACAGGCTGAACTCGCTGTTTACACCTTCTTTGATACTGCCCAAATCCTTGTCTTTTTTTATTCCTGCCCTTCCGCTGAGTATAATTCCCACTAAAAGGATTACAATACCAAGAATTACAATTCTGCCGCCGGTGCTGCCAAACAGGTCGGAGAAGGTGAGCCCGGCAGGAATAATATCAGCAATACCGGGAACATTGCGCAGAATTGGAAGCCCCAGTGATCCGACAACTGAAGTAATTCCCAGCAAAACTGAGTTACCCAGTGACATTCCAAGATAGCGGATCGCAAGTCCGTAGGTAAGGCCGCCGATTCCCCAAAGCAAGCCCATTATGTATGTATTGCGTATAACACTGCCGCTTGATGCATGCAGAATTCCCTGCCAGTCGGGAATTGTAAACCACACGGCAAGGAAAGGCATAATTAGCCATGAGAAAATTCCACCTGTAATCCAGTAGATTTCCCACCGCCACTTTTGCACCCAGTTGTAGGGCATATACCAACTGCCAGAAGCTCCACCGCCTAAAGAGTGGAATAAGATTCCTAAAATAACGTTCATAGCTGTTTAATTTATTTGATTTGTTTTATTTGATTTAGTTCACCTGCATGGAAACAAATATATATTTGTAAATATGCAAAAACAATACATTTTCTGGCATAAAATTTACACTTTTTGACCCAATAATGATTAGTAACGAATTCAAATATTTAACGATAAGTGAAGAAGACGGCAACTGGGGTTTGTTTATAAATGTGGCAGGCACAGCAAAAGTACTTCCCAATGTTGATTATCCGTCGACAAACCATCCGTCAGAGTATTTTTTTACCTGGGAAAAAGGAAGGATTTTAAATGAGTTTCAAATTAATTTTATTACAGAAGGTTCTGGAATACTGGAAAATAAGTTTGGCTCCTATCCTTTAAAACAAGGGAGCATTTTTTTTACTTTTCCCGGTGTCTGGCATCGTTACAAACCAAACCTGAAAACCGGCTGGACTGAAACCTATATTGGTTTTGATGGTGAAATGGCCCGAAAACTGATTTCAGCGCCACAGTTTTCACCGAGCGAACCAGTTTTCAATTTAGGTGTCAAAGAGGAGTTTCTTGATACATTTTTAAAGATTTTTGATCTTGTTGAAAAAGAGCAGCCGGGGTATCAGCAAATTGCTTCGGGAATGGTTATAAAATTACTCGGTTATATTATTTCGTTTGAAAAACAAAGGGATTTCTCGGGTAAACCAATAGCCAGAATTATCGAATCGATTCGGTTTGAAATGCGCCAGAATACAAGTGAAGAAATAGATTTGAATGCACTGGCGAAAAAGCACAACGTCAGTTATTCTTTTTTCAGGAAAATGTTCAGAAAATATACCGGCGTTTCTCCCGGACAATATCACCTGCAATTGCGCATTACACGGGCAAAGGAGTTGTTAATTTCAACGGATAGGAGCATCAAGGAAATTAGCTACGAACTGGGTTTTCAATCTATTTTTTATTTCAGTAATATTTTTAAAAAGAAGGAAGGTGTAACCCCTTCGCATTTCAGGAATAAGAATAATGTGTGACTCTGGTTGCTGGTTACTGGTTATATGGTACTTGATGCTTGATCCTTGATACTGGATACTATTCATTGGCTATTATAACCGGGAATTCATTTATACTCCAGGCTTCAAACTGATTTGTGGAGATTATTTTAAGCTTTCGGTTTTCGGCTTTCGAAAACCAAATTACTGCTGCATCAGCAGGATTGCCGGTTGCTTTTACGCCGCCTTCCGCCACAACTTCAACGGCATTTCCGTTTGAAACTTCATAATAAACAGATTTTAACGGCGCATTTTTTTTAACGGAAAGCTGGCTTGCAGGCAGGAGGATCGCCGGGGCAGTTTCCTCGTAAAAAAATGCTGAAATATTTGAAGTCAATGTATCAATATAGCTATTCAGTTTATTATAGGTTTCCAGTTCGGGTTCGTGGCCCAAACCGGGCAATGCAACAAGGCGGTTACGGATTCCAACGCTGTTCAGCCTGTCGTGGATCGATTTTGAACCATACATTTTATCCATAATCATCCGGTTTATCATCAGCGAATTGCGGAAAGGAAAATCATATTCAAAGGGCACAACATCATCGTGGGTTCCGTGAATTGATAACACCGGGATTTTCTCGTCGGGATTGATGATATTCAGGTCGGAAACGGCGCCCCACATATTTGCCACAGCTTTTATCGTAAACGTTTCAGTAAACTTATTTCCCGATTCCTCAATTTTCGAAACCGTTCCTTTTTTTTCATTTTCAAGAATTCTTGCCGGGCGCTCATCATTGTCCATAAAAGCAACATTTAGTGAAGCAACAGCACCTGCACTCGTTCCTCCAACATAAATCTGGTTTGGATTAATCCCGAGGCCGGGAGAATGATGAGCCAGGAAACGCAATGCCGCGTGGGCATCCTGAATTGCCCGGTAAGCGCTCATTTCAATATCGGCAGGCATGGGTTTGAAACCCAGGCGATAATCGATTGACGCAACAAAATAACCTCTCCTGGCCAAAGAAGTTGCAAGCGCCTGTTCGCAAACCGATTCCTTGCTACCAATATAAAAAGCGCCGCCGTGAATGAGCATAACACAGGGCCGGTTTTTAAAATTGTCTGTTTTCGAAAAATACAAATCGAGTTTTAAGTCGAGCGGTTGCAGATCTTTAAATGATTTTATCAAACCTTTGCCTAGCGTAACAACATACGGATCGTCGGAATAGGGTGAATGTGTCCAGTAGCCCAGAGCTTTTCCGTATAAAATATCCCGTTTTACTTCAATGTCGTTAAAAACCTCCTCCTTGTATTTTTCTGTTGGATTTATTTTTACGGCAGGTCGAAGGTTAAAATCAAATGCAGCTTTGGGGCGAAAAAACAGGAAGCGTTTTTTCTTATTCATCAGTTTCAATGTGCCACTTAGCTGGGTTGAATCTGTTGGCGCTTGTTTCATTGGGCCTGTAAACAGGTCGGATTGAAAAAATGGTTTGCGGCCTGAAAAATCGACAGAAAAAGGATGCACGTCTTCAACTGCATTTCCACGGTTCAACACAAAGAAACCTTTCATGAAAACCGGATCTTTGCTTTCTCCGACAAGAATTATTTTATCATTGTCAATATTTCCGTCATAAACAGACTGACGCAGCGCCGTCGGTTGTGCATATCCCGGAAAAGAACAGTAAATACAGGCAACAATGCATGCCAAAGCAAACCTTAAATTGCTAGATATCATGGTGCAAAAAGTTATCGTCATGTATATAAACGTAAATGCAAAATTATTTGTATTCACATAGAAACATAAATTATTGGATGAATAATTCGGATAAATTTTCTGCAAAATTATTAGTAGGCTTTAATGGATTTTCTATCCCGTTACAATTTTAGAATCATATTATTTTTCACTTTGAAACCACAATTTACTTTTGCGTAAAACAGAGGATAACATAATCAAGTTATTTTAGGGAAAGTCATGTCCTTGTTGAGAATATCGGTATCCTTGTTAATGGTTGACCCGCCCTTGTTAAGAATATTGGCATCCTTGTTAATGGTTGACCCGTCCTTGTAGGTTTTTCTGCGGACTTGTAACATGTTAGGGCATACTTGTTGAACCGAGGGGCAAAATTTTTGGCAGGTACGGGGTTAACAACCGACAGCCTTAAAGTTTAATCATATTTTTTATTCGAACGGTAAGATGGATTATATTCATAAATTGCAAAACTTCAGATTTACTACAGGTGTGGCAATCTTTTTTTTAATATGATATCCCGAATATTTTGTATTTGAAAAGGCTTTTATAAAATCTGGCAAAACTCCAACCGCTCACCATCAGGACCAAGCATATTGAAATACCTGCATCCGTTTTCCCAAAAGTTTAAAAAAACAGGTTTGTCTTCAACAATTGTAAAACCTTCATTTTTGAGCAATAAAAAGGTTTCATCAATATCATCAACGTCAAAGGTAATGTGGTCTATTCGCCCGTCTTTTCGTTGCTTCACCCGGGTCAGTTCGGGTTCAGGCATTTGATACAATTCAATAATGATTTCTTTATGTTTCATCATCGAAACCTTGCCTTGAGCACCGTCGTGCATAAATGTTGACTGCATCACCATTTGAAATCCCAGTCTTTCATAAAAATCCCGTGAGGTTTCAATATCAGTAATTGGAATACCGATATGCTGTAAATGATTGATTTTTAAATTCATGTTTTT
>DAOPKR010000048.1:27040-28546 GCA_035391305.1 Draconibacterium sp. | reverse complement strand
CTTTCTGAAAACCTGAAATCATATAAAGTTGATGAAGATTACAGGAAACGGGTGGCAGATTACAACAAAAGCTGGGACGAAAAAGTGGCTTTGGCATATCAGGCTGAAAATAATGTAATTCCAAGTCAGGCTGAAGTTATTGGTGCTGTTAATACATTTTCCGATACAAATGACGTGGTTCTTTGTGCTTCGGGCAGTGCACCCGGCGATTTGCACAAACTCTGGCGAACCCGGAATTCAAAAGGGTTTCATCTTGAATATGGTTATTCGTGCATGGGTTACGAAATTTCAGGCGGGTTAGGTGCAAAAATGGCCTGTCCCGACCGCGAGATTTATATCATCCTGGGCGACGGCGGTTATTTAATGATGCCTTCGGAAATTATTACTTCGCTGCAGGAGCGCTACAAAATCACAATAATTCTGATTGATAACAATGGGTTTGCAAGTATTGGCGGACTATCAAAATCAATTGGCAGCGAAGGCTGGGGAACAAAATATTCGTATAGAAATGAAGAAACCGGGAAACTGGAAGGAGAACAACTTCCGGTAGATTTGGCACTGAATGCTCAAAGTCTGGGCGCCAAAGTTTTCAAAACCACTGATATTGCTTCATTTAACGAAGCGCTCAAAAATGCAAAAAAAGAAGAACGCACAACTGTAATTTATATAGAAACAGTTCCGGAAAGAAAAATGGCAGGTTACGGTCATGCATGGTGGGATGTGCCAATTGCCGAAGTTTCTGAGTCGGATTCCGTGAAAAAAGCATTTGAAAACTATTCGGAACAAAAGAAAAAACAACGGTACTTTTTATAACCGAACCATTATAAATAACGAACGAAACTAATCAAAACAAAACAATGCTAACAGTAACCACTTTTTTAGGATTTACAGCTTTTGTAGCTTTTTATACCTGGTACAAACTCCGAAAGGACAAAATGGATTCTTCGGATGGTTATTTTTTGGGTGGCCGAAGCCTCACGGGAATAATTATCGCCGGATCGATGATTATGACAAATATTTCGACTGAACATTTAATCGGCATGAACGGCTCGTCCTATAAAAATGGGTTTATTATAATTGGCTGGGAAGTTACCTCTGCGCTGGCACTTGTTTTTGCAGCTATAGTTTTTATTCCGAGATATTTAAAACTGGGGCTGACAACAATCCCCGAATTCCTTGAAAAACGTTTTGATGGAATGACACGAAGTTTGGTGGCTCTGTTTCTTGTTATTTCATTTGTTGTTACGCTTTTACCAATTGTATTATACACGGGCGCAATCAATCTCGAAAGTATATTCAATATTTCGGAAGTTGTGGGTGTTTCAAAATCTGAAGGACTTTGGCTGACTGTAGTTTGCATTGGCGTAATAGGTTCAGTTTACGCAATATTTGGCGGACTTAAAGCAGTTGCATTTTCAGATACTATAAACGGAATTGGCCTTTTGGCGGGTGGAATTCTTGTTCCGGTAATTGCTTTGTTCAGTATTGGCGATGGAAACATGTTTG
>DAOPKR010000048.1:24653-26940 GCA_035391305.1 Draconibacterium sp. | reverse complement strand
GCGGTTTTAAGTACTTTCAATAGTGTATTAAACAGCGCCGCAACAATTTTTAGTGTTGACGTTTATAAACGCCTGATAAAAAAAGATGCAACCGAACAACGACTGGTCTGGATTGGCCGCTCACTTTCCTCGGTTCTGGCAATTTCTGCAATAATAGCTGCACCACTTGTTGCCAAAGCGCCCGAAGGATTATATCAGCTTTTGCAACAATTGAACGGCATATTTTTTATCCCGATCGCTTCAATAATGCTGGCAGGTTTTTTCATGGAGAAGATTTCAGCCAAAGCGGCAAAATCAGCGCTTATTTTTGGGTTGATTTATTACATAGTAACCACTTTTATTCTCAAGGTTGATATTCATTTTATTCACAACTGGGGAATTGAATTTGTATTGAATGTAATAATCATGTATGCTGTTTCATACTTTTTCCCACGCAAAAATTTCAGTATTAAAACTGCACCGTTAAAAGTTGAAATGGTTCCATGGAAATACACCCCGCACCTATCAGTTGTTTTGGTTGTTATTACCATAGCAATTTATATTTTACTTGGTCAGAATTAGAAAAAAACAAAATCTATTATTTCAAAAAATATGGAAATACTTAAAAATTATATCAACGGAAACTGGACTGCGAGTTCAGAAAAAGAAACAATTGATGTTGTGAACCCTGCAAATCAGGAAGTTTTGGCAAAGGTACCATTTGGAGATAAAACTGCAATTGACGTGGAAACTGCGGTTTCTGCAGCCGCCGAAGCTTTAAAAGAGTGGCGGGAAACACCAGTGATGAAAAGGGTTCAGCCACTTTACAAACTGAAATATTTACTGGAAGACAACATTGATGAAATTGCCCGGCTGATTACACTAGAATGCGGAAAAAGCTTTGCCGAATCAAAAGCAGAAATGCAGCGTGCCATCGAAAATGTGGAAACTGCGTGCGGAACACCAATGCTTATTCAAAGCGAATTTTCGGAAAATGTTGCTCCCGGAATCGATGAATTTATGATTCGTCAGGCAGTTGGAGTTTGTGTTTGTATTTCGCCCTTCAATTTTCCTGGAATGATCCCGTTCTGGTTTTTGCCTTACGCAATTGCATGCGGAAACAGTTTCATCATAAAACCTTCTGAAAAAGTTCCGTTAACAATGATGAAAGTTTTTGAATTGATTGACAAGCTTGACATTCCGAAAGGCTTGATAAATATGGTTCACGGCGGGAAACAAAGTGTTGATGCATTACTCGATCATCCTGAAGTAAAAGCCATCAGTTTTGTTGGTTCAACGAATGTTGCAAGATATATTTATCAGCGGGGTGCTGCCAACGGGAAACGGGTTCAGGCACAGGGGGGAGCAAAAAACCCGGTAATTGTTATGCCCGATGCCGATATTGAAATGGCCGCAAAAATTGTTGCCGACAGCGTTTATGGTTGTGCGGGGCAACGCTGTCTGGCAGCTTCGAATATAATTACAGTTGACGATGAAAGTGGATTTATAAAGGAAGCACTTGTTGAAGCCGCAAAAAGCAAAACAACAGGATTCGGACTTGAAGCCGGAATTGAAATGGGTCCTGTTATTACTCCCGAAAGTAAATCACGGGTTGAATACCTGATAGCAAAAGGAGTAAGCGAAGGGGCAAATCTTTTGCTCGACGGAAGAAATGCCAGTATTAGCGGATATGAGAAAGGAAATTTTATCAAACCAACAATTCTGGAAAACGTGGCACTGGATGGCGAAGTTATAAAAACCGAAATTTTTGGCCCCGTGATGAGTTTGCTCCACATGAAAACCATTGATGATGCAATAGGTTTTGTAAACAGCAATAATTACGGCAACATGGCTTGTTTATTCACTTCCAGCGGATTAAACGCCCGCACCTTCAGAAACAGGGCAAACGCCGGAAACATTGGAATCAACATTGGCGTTGCTGCACCCATGGCACAATTTCCTTTTAGTGGCTGGAATAGCAGCTTTTTTGGCGATTTGCACGGACAAGGCCGCCACGCAATTGAATTTTTCACACAAACGAAAGTGGTAATCGAACGTTGGCCGAAAGAGTGGACACGCAAATTTTAATTTATAAACAACAGAATTGAAACCGATTTTTAATACATAAACTACAATTTTAAAACCTTGAATTTTTTATGATAAAAATAGCAAATGCACCCTGTTCGTGGGGAGCGCTCGAATTTGAACTCGAAGGAAAATCACTCGGCTACCAGCAGGTTCTTTCAGAAATGGTGGAAACCGGATATGCCGGTACCGAACTTGGCGATTGGGGATTTATGCCTTCAAA
>DAOPKR010000048.1:20669-24553 GCA_035391305.1 Draconibacterium sp. | reverse complement strand
CCTGAAATTCTCGGATTGTGTCTGGACATGGGACATTTTGCTTTTGGTGGCGGCGATCCGGTAGTTGCATTAAGGGATTATTATAATCGAATATGGCATGTTCATTTTAAAGATTTCGACCCGAAAGTTGGACAGGCTGCCCGTGAAAATAATTACGATTATTTCAAATCAGTGGAAGAAGGTGTCTTTTGTGAGCTTGGAAAAGGTAGTGTTGATTTTGAATCGATAGTAAAAATACTGAACGAAAAAGGATACGATGGCTGGATCGTAGTTGAACAGGATGTTCTTCCGGGAATGGGCTCGCCAAAAAAATGTGCAGACCACAACCGAAAATACATTAAATCAATAGGACTTTAAAATGCTGAATAAAATAAAAAAACCACAATAGACACATAGAACACATAAGTTAAGAGTAATTTCTGTTGTGCCCAATGTGCCTATGTGGTTCAAAAAATCAAAATAAAATTGAAAAAATAAAATAATCAAAATGAAAAAAATAAAAGTTGCAGTTGCCGGATTAGGCCGGATTGGTAAAATACACCTCAAAAATTTGTGCCGTAATTTTTCGGAAATTGAGGTGATTGCAGTAATGGATGTTTTTAACGAATCAAAACTTATTGCAGATGAATTTAATATACCGGTTTTTGTTAAAGATTTTGACGAATTACTGGCAGTGCCTGGTGTTGATGCAGTTGTTATTTGCTCACCAACCGACACACATGCTGATTATGTAGTAAAAGCCGCGAAGGCGGGCAAACAGATTTTTTGCGAAAAACCACTTGACCTTTCTCTTGACCGTGTAAAAGAAGTTTTACAGATTGTTGAAGAATGTGGTGTGAAATTAATGCTTGGATTCAATCGTCGTTTCGATCCTGAATTCAAAAAAATAAGGCAACTGGTTGTGAATGATGCCATTGGCGATCCTCAAATCATTAAAATCACAAGCCGCGATCCCGGGCCACCTCCGGTTTCATACATAAAAGTATCGGGCGGAATGTTTTTGGATATGACAATTCACGACTTCGACATGGCACGCTATATTTCAGGAAAACAAGTGAAGGAAGTTTATGCGAAAGGTGCTGTTATGGTTGACCCTGAAATTGGGAAAGCAGGAGATATCGACACAGCAATTATTACTCTCACTTTTAAAGATGGTACAATGGCAGTTATTGATAATTGCCGGAAAGCAGTTTATGGTTACGACCAGCGGCTCGAAGTTTTTGGCAGCAAAGGAATGGCACAGGCCGAAAACAATTTCCCAAACAACCATAAATTATATACTGCAACAGGTATTTCAGGCGATTTGCCATTGCATTTTTTCCTTGAACGATATGATGCGTCATACAACCAGGAAATCAGGGAATTTATTGATGCACTTGTTTCGGGGGGCAAAATGCCGGTTGATGGTGAAGATGGATTGCTTTCGATTGCAATTGGGCTGGCTGCTAAAAAATCAGTTCAGGAAAACAGACCAGTGAGCTTATCTGAAATAGTATAGAAATTCTCAGATATACCTTATGTAACATAGCATGAAATAATATGGGGTTTTACCGAATAGTTAACTAACAAAATTGTAACAGTAGTGTAATTCAAAATCAATATTTAATAATGAATTTTGAACCTGTTTTCAAAAATATAATCCGGAAAATTATTGATTTAGTGCAATAAAGAAATTAATGATAAAGCGGTGTATTAATTGGATTACAAATACTTGAAAAACGGCGTAAGCAAATAAATTTATTGACGGTTAACAAATTTTTTATTCTGTGCTACAAAGAAAATTCAATACTGAATCTGAGCTAATTATTGGACTAATTAAAGGTGACCACGAATATTTCCGGGCTATATTTGATCGGTATAGCAAACCTTTGTTTGTATTTTCAATGGGTTATTTAAAATCAAAAGAAGATGCAGAAAATGTAGTTCAAGAGGCCTTTTTGAAAATATGGAGAAACAGGGAAAAGTTAAAACCGGATACCTCGTTTCAATCCTATTTGTTTACTATCGCACTAAATTTAATTCGTAAATATTTCAACAAATCAGCTCGACTAAATAAATTGAAACACGATATTTTGCTGGATGCTTCTGAGAACAAACTGAACTTCGATGACAGAAACGATTACCAATTGTTATTAGATAATCTGGAAGAATTAATTGGTAAAATGCCTGAAAAACGCAGAGCTGTTTTTGTGAAAAAGAAAATCGAAGAGAAATCGTTAAAAGAAATTTCTGAAGAAATGTCAATTTCCACTAAAACAGTTGAATATCATATTACTGAAGCAATGAAATATCTTAAGGAAGAATTCTGTAAAATCGGGGTGAAAATGTTGACTTAAACTTTACAATTTAAATGTGTTGATTAAGACAGTTTAGTTGCCGCCAAATAGCTGATTTGATGCTGGTTACTTGAAAACAACTGTTCAATATTTCACCAAAGGAATTTATACAATTAAAATTTTAAAAAAAATAGTCTTTATTGACTAGGGATTTAATTCCAACCGGGATATAACTACTGTTTAAAATCAAGTTAGAATTTCATAGGGTTCATTAAAAGTTTAGTTAGTTAGGTTAAGAAGGGGTGTTTTTAATTACCCCTTCTTATTCGGATTTGAAAAAATGGTAAAAAAGACAAATACAAATAAACTTATTAATTTTTCAGAAGGGAAATATTCATATAATGATTATTTACAGGTAAAATCATTGTTTAAAGAAGCTGATGATGACGAGCTTAAAAAACAATTGTATCAACAATGGAATGAGATTATGCAGCACCAAGGTGATGATGATCAATCTCTGGAACACGTTTTTGATAAAATTCAGCACAACATTTTATTGGAAGATATTAACCCGAATAAAAGAAATTTAGTTTGGAAAATTTATCGGTACGCTGCCGCAATTCTGTTTATCCCAGTCCTGTTATTTTCCATATGGATGTTGACTTCAAAACAGGAAAATTTATCAGCATCAAAAAATTCTGTAAGTTGGATTGAGATAAATGCGCCGGAAGCGGCACGTGTTGAGTTCGTACTACCTGACAGTACAAGAGGATGGCTAAACGGCGGATCGAGACTGAAATATGCTTCAAATTTCAATGAAAAAAGAAAAGTTGAACTAAAAGGAGAGGCTTATTTTGAGGTAGAACATCGTGATCTATCGGAATTCACAGTTGGCCTTAACAAACTCGATGTAAAAGTGTTGGGCACCAAATTTAATATATCTGATTACCAAAGTGATTTCTTTACTGATATTGTTTTGCTGGAAGGTAAAGTAGAGATTAGTGACAAGGCAGAGTCATTTAAACAATATCTCTCACCTGACCAAAAAATAACTTATGACATTAATAATAAATCTATAACGATAAGTGACGTTGATGCAAAAAGATATGCTGCCTGGAAAGATGGTTTTTTGGTAATTGACAATGAACCGCTTGGACAGGCGATTAGCAGAATTGAACGATGGTATAATGCTGAAATTGTTATTCAGGATGAAGCACTTAAAAGTTACCGTTTTAAAGCAACATTTAAGGATGAGCCGTTGGAAGAAGTACTGCGGCTTATTTCGTTGACCACCCCTTTGAAATACACTGTTGAAAAGCGGGATGTTGATACAGGTGGAGTATTAAAAAAGAAAAAAGTATTTATAAAACTTAAAAAATAAAATGCAAAGCAGGAAAGTGGTTCCAGCACTTTCCTGCAAAATTGCAGAGCGAGATCAATTAACTATTTATTCACTCTTACATGGTAAATTTATGAAAAGAATTCAAAAACAAAAGGTGTTAAAGAACTATTCCTGCAAAGATGGTTTCACCTTAAAAAAACTTATCAGGATGGCAAAGTGTACATTATTGTTATTTTTCCTGGGTATTTTTCAGGTAATGGCTGTGG
>DAOPKR010000048.1:6470-20569 GCA_035391305.1 Draconibacterium sp. | reverse complement strand
ACAAACGGAACGGTTACAAATATTGACGGAAACTACACACTAAACAACATTCCGGAAGGCGCAACGCTGTTGTTTTCATTTGTTGGAATGATAAACCAGGAAGTTGAGGTTGGAAACTTAAGTGAAATTAATGTTGCCCTCAAAAACGCAAATATAGGCCTTGAAGAAGTTATTGCTGTTGGTTATGGAACGGTTAAGAAAAAAGATGTTACCGGATCGATTGTTAATGTAAGTACAGAAGATTTGGGAGACCGGCCGGTCGCATCGGTTGAAGAAGCGCTGCAGGGTATGGTTTCGGGGGTTACTGTTTCAAATAACGGAGGTTCTCCTGCTGAAGACCCACAGGTAAGAATTCGTGGTTTAAGCACTTTAAACTCCGAAGGCCCACTTTGGATTATCGATGGAATTATCAATGATAATGGGGTTGATGCAAATGAAATTGAATCGATTACAGTATTAAAAGATGCATCTGCAGCAATTTACGGAACCCGTGCATCGGCAGGAGTAATACTTGTAACAACCAAATCAGGGAAAAAAGGGCTCAATGTTTCTTTGGATGTAAAGTATGGCTGGAGTCAACCATGGAAAATGATAGATGCACTTGATGCCGAACAATATGCTGACTTTTATACTGAAGTATATCAAAACTCAGGGCAAGCGGTTCCTTCATTACTTAGCGATCCGTATTTCAGAACAACCCGCACAAACTGGCTGGATGCTATTTTCCAAACCGGAATTACGCAGGATTACAGTTTAACTGTTAGCGGTGGTTCTGATAAATCCACATTCAGTGTGTTTGCAAACTGGAAAGACATAACCGGCACGCTTCATAATACTTTTAATAAAAATGGCCGTATCCGCATTAAATCTGATCATAAAATAAATAAGCGTATTACTTTGGGTGAAAATCTTTCCATCACAACCGGAACGAGGAGGGGGACAAACACCACCAGCGGTTATACCGGCAGCATTTTAGGAGCTGTTTATTATCCACCATCAGCAAAAATATGGAGCGACGAAGCAAATGGCATTTACAGCGGGGTTGTTGATCCAAATGATGTTGACATTAGTTTGGCCGGTCAGTTTGGCGACCTTTTAAATCCTTATGCTCAACTTGACAGAATGAATGGTACCAATCCAAATATAAACGCTTTGCTAAATGCATATGTTGAAGTAAATATTTTGGAAGGGTTAAACTTCAAGTCAAATATTTCTTATAACTATTCACAGAATTATAACAAATATTTTGATTATCGAATTCTGGAACCAGGAAAAGTTTATGACAGAAATATTCTGAACATGAGTGCCGGTGTAAATAAATCATTGGTTGCTGAACAACTTTTAACCTATGAAAAATCTTTCGACAAACATAAAGTTTCAGCACTTGCCGGTTATACCGCAGAAGAATACGAAGGACAAAATTTTGGAATATCTGCCAGAGATTTTGCAAGTGAAGATGTATGGGCACAGGAATTTGTAAATGCTGCAGATTTCGATACCGATAAACCATATTCAAATTACGGTTCGAATGCTTTGGTTTCAATGCTGGGAAGGATAGCTTATACCTATAATGACAAGTATTATGTAACCGGAGTTATACGTCGTGACGGAACTTCAAAGGTCACAAAGGATTATCGTTGGGGAACATTTCCTTCGGTTTCATTGGCATGGAGGCTTTCTGAAGAAGGTTTTATGTCGGATGCTTCGTTTATCGATGATTTAAAAATTCGTGCAAGCTGGGGTAAAATGGGGAATATCAGTCCGCTGGGGAATTATGAATTTGCTGTTCCTTTAAGCAGCACATACGTACTTGCAGGAAATGATCCTCTCAGAGTTCAAAGTTATTATATGAATGGAATCAGCAATGAAGAGCTAAAATGGGAAACTACAGAAACCCAGGATATTGGTATCGACGCATTTCTTCTGGACTCAAAATTAAATGTTTCTGCCGACTATTATGTAAAAAATGTTACCGATATGCTGGTAAGACCATCACTAATCCAATTTGCCGGAGTAGATAATGCGCCCTGGCTTAATATTGGAGAAGTACAAAACAAAGGTTTTGAATTTATGGCTGGATGGAATGATAAAATAGGTGATTTCAAATACAATGTTTCGTTTAATATTTCGCATAACAAAAATGAACTTATTAAATACACTGATACAAAAGATTTTGAAACACACGGCGATAATGTAAGAAGTGTTCTTTATCCATTCCGTTCCGAAGTTGGTCAACCATTATATTCTTACTATTTAATAAAAACCGAAGGCATTTTCCAAACTGATGCAGAAGCCCAGGCCTATACAAAAGATGGAAATATGATTCAGCCAAATGCAAAAGCAGGCGATCTTAAATTTGTTGACTGGAATAATGACGGTAAAATTGATGGAAATGACAAACAATTTTGTGGTGATTATTATCCTGATTTAACTTATGGGCTGAACATCTCGCTTAATTACAAAAACTGGGATGCAAACATAATGTTTCAGGGAGTTAAAAATGTTGAAATTTTTGCAGGATACAAACTTTCAACCTATCAACCTACCCAGGGTTACAATGTTGTAACAGATGCTTTGGATGCCTGGTCGGAAACAAATAAAGGTTCTGACATTCCAAGGTTACAGCTAATTGATGCAAACCATAATTACCAAACAGAGTCTGACTGGTATCTTGAAGATGGTTCATATTTGAGACTAAAAAACCTTAGTATTGGTTATACTATTTCCAATGGTATTACACAAAAACTAGGCACCTCAAAAATACGGTTATTTTTCTCGGGTCAAAACCTGCTCACTTTTACTAAATACAAAGGATTTGATCCTGAAGTGGGAGAGAATGGACTAGATATGATGAAATATCCACAATCAAGAACATTAATGCTGGGAGCTAATATTAGTTTTTAATACTTAAAACAGATAAATCATGAAAAATATAAAATATATAATATTGGTTTTTTTAACAGTTCAGTTGGTGAGCTGTTCTGAAGATTTTTTGGATAAAACACCTAAAGGTGCCCCATCATCTTCCAATTTCTGGCAAACAGATAATGATGCCATTTTAGGAACAAATGCTATTTATGCAAAACTCGATGCTGAGGAAATGTATGGCCGTGGTTACATGTGGTTAATAAATGCTTCGGATGATATGATCGATGGCAGAAATAAAGGTGTTGCCGGCGAGCTCAAAAATTTCACTTCCGATGGGAATGTTGGATATACAAACGATTCGTGGAGAGATCATTGGGCAACTATTAAGATTTGTAATGATGTGATAAGAAGTATAAAGACTATGGACGAGAATGGGTTAATTTCAGCCAGTGTTCGTGATTTTTGTCTTGGTCAGGCATACTTTGTCTCTGGTTGGATGTATGTAGAATTGGCATATCATTATGGTGATGACAAAATGGGAATCCCAATTTTAAGCGAAGAAGATCCAACCGACTATTTTCGTCCAAGAGAAGCAAATGTGCAGGTTAACTACGACTATGCTATGGAATTGCTCACAAAAGCCGAAACCTTACTCCCATATGTTAACGAAATGTCGAGCGAAGATCTTGGCAGGCCACACAAAGATGCAGCAACCGCTTACATGGCAAAAATTGCTGTTTACACTAAAAAATGGGATGACGTAATCACATACACAAATAAGATAATCAGCTCCCCTTCGGGACGAAAACTAATTGACACAAATACGCCTTCAGAAGATTTTCACAGTGTATTCAAAATTGAAAATAATACTTCAAGCGAATATATTTGGTCGGTAGTGTCAAACGAGCAGGAAGGAAGCATGTTACCTGGTGTTGTACTCGAAAATAAAGGTTGGGGAAGATATAATGGCTGGGGATATTTCCAACCTGTAAAAGATCTTGATGATGCCTTTGAAGAAGGAGATTATAGACGAAAAGCCACGTTAATTACCCATGGTGATGTAATCGAAAATTTCTTTGGAGAAGATTTTACCTGGTATCAAACGTCAAATAACCTCACAGGTTTTATGTTCAGCAAATACCTTGACCCATACCAAAATGCTGATCCTATTGGTAACACAATCAATACAAGTGGTGATTATGTAACAACCGATTTGTGGATTCCTCTTATAAGATTTGCCGAAATTGTTTTATGGAAAGCTGAAGCAAAATTAATGAAGGGTGAGAATGCAGATACCGAAATAAATTTAATAAGAGACAGAGCCGGGTTACTGCCAAAAACAGGTTGTACAATGGATGATTTAAAGCACGAAAGAAGATGTGAGCTTGCCGGTGAATTTGCCGACAGACATTTCGATTTGGTTCGGTGGGGCGATGCGCAGGCTGCTTATGCGCAACCTCTTTATGGCAACATGGGTACCTATGATGCCGATGGAAATCTTGTAAAAACTGAAGTTAAACAGGTTTGGCCCGCGCGAACATACAATCCGGCATACCACCATGTATGGCCATTACCTCCAAATGAAATAGAAAAAAGTAAGGGCACCAAAGGTGAGCTTGTACAAAATGCAGGTTGGTAAACAATAAATATAATTAAGAGAGGCAAGTAAATAAAGCCTCTCTTAATTTTTACCGGTTGGTAAAATTTGAATTTATTTATGAGAATTCTGTTTCTGTTTTTCCTTATAGTTTTTATTATCGGGTGCAGTTCTGAAAACAAGCGCTTTGATCAATTATTATCTAAAACTGAAATTGCAAATACCGGACATATTCAATTTCTGAATCCGGTAAACGGTTCTGTTTTTCCTCCTGAATTTCCTTCCCCAACATTCCTTTGGGAAGACAATAACCCTAAAAGCAAACAATGGCTTGTAAACATTAAAATTAATCAAACTGAAAATATCATTTCAGCATTTGTTACCAACAAAAGCTGGAAACCAGATTATGATACCTGGGAAAGAATAAAAAACAATTCATCAAACAAACCTGTAACTTTTACAGTTGCCGGAATAGAATCTGAAAAAGGCAATGAAGTATTAAGTTTACAGAAAATCAATATAACAATTTCCACAGATTCGGTTGGGTCACCAGTATTTTTTAGGGCCGTTCCTTTACCATTCAATTTTGCAACCAGTCATCTCGATTCAATAAAATATATGCTGGGCAGTGTTGCATCTCCCAACAAACCAAAAATCTTGCTTGAAAACCTGCCTGTTTGCGGCAATTGCCATTCATTTTCTCCCGATGGAAAATCATTTGCAATGGATGTGGATGCTTTTGGAGATAAAGGGTCCTATTTTATTTCGAATGTTGGGAAAGAAGTAATACTGAAAAACGAGAATTTTATCACATGGAGCGATTTTCAGGAAAAATCAACAATGGCTTTGTTATCTCAGATTTCGCCAAACAGCAAATATGTGGTCAGCACATTAGATGACAATGAGATATTTGAAAACCGGGATCAACTTGAATATTCGCAGCTTTTTTTTCCAATCAAAGGCATTCTGGCAGTTTATGACATTGAAAATAAAACTTTTAAAGCACTTCCCGGAGCTGATGACACAACGTTTGTACAAAGCAATTCACATTGGTCGCCCGACAATAAAACAATCTATTTTGCCCGCAGCACCGCATTACCCAGAAAACAAAGCGGGATGACATACGGCACCGGAATTTATGATATTAATAAGTTCCAGGCAGTGCGTGACAGTTTTCTTTCGGGCAAAAAAGAATTCAAATTTGATTTGATGAAAATCCCTTTTAATGACGGGAAAGGAGGGAAACCTGAATTTGTTGAGGGCGCTTCACAAAATAACAAAAGCAATTATTTTCCAAAAATTTCGCCTGATGGAAAATGGATGGTATTCTGCCAGGCCAATAATTACATGCTTTTACAACCCGACAGCAAATTGTTTATTGTTCCAACCGATGGCTCTGTCCCACCCCGTCTGATGAATTGCAACACAACTAATCTGAATTCCTGGCATTCATGGTCGCCAAACAACCGGTGGCTCGTATTTTCATCAAAAAAACTTGGTGCATATACACAACTTTTTTTAACCCATATAGATGAGAATGGAAACGACTCGCCCCCAATTTGGCTCGAATATTTTAAGGTTGACCACAGGGCAGCCAATATTCCGGAATTTGTAAATACTGATTTCGAACAGTTTGACAAAATCACAGATGAATTCTCGGATGTTGCCGATTATAATGTGCGTGGAACTTCAAAAGCTCAGTTTGGCAACTTTAAAGAGGCAATAATGGATTTTAACAAGGCACTGCAAGTCAACCAGAATGATGATCAGGCATATGCCAACCGGGGGAAAGCGAAAGACGAACTGGGTGATTTGGACGGTGCAATTGCGGATTTAAACAAAGCAATTGAATTAAAACCGGAAGAGCATGATTACTACATACATCGTGGAAATACAAAGGTTAAAATGAAAAACTATAATGGTGCAATTGACGATTGTAATAAAGCGATATCGCTGGAGCCAAAGGATGCCGCTTTATATGCACACCGGGCAGGAATTTATCAGTTATCTGCCAATTATGAAAATGCACTGGCTGATTTTTCCCGGGCAATCGGTTTAAAGCCAACCTACGCTTTGTATTATATGCACCGGGCAACTTTATACGATCATCTGAACCAAAATAAGAACGCGCTTCAGGATATTGATAAATCAATAAAACTTGAACCTCGAAATGTGAAATACATAAACATGAAGGGGATTTTTTCAAAAAAATATGGCGAAACAAAAAGTGCAATTGAATGTTTTAATAAAGCTATTTCAATTAATCCAAATTACTATGAACCTTATATGGAATTGGCAACAGTTTACGATGCGAACAAAAATTACATTATGGCTCTCGAAAATTTTTCTAATGCCATAAAGTTTTATGACAAAGAATCAAGAAGAGAACTGGCAAATTTATACAATAGCAGAGGAACAATTTATGGCAAAACCAACGATTTCACCAGTGCAATAAACGACTTTAACCTGGCAATTTCCTATTGGAGCAATTTTGATGATGCGTACAGTAACAGGGCTTTTGCAAAATTTAACCTGGGGCAAAACAACGAAGCTTTGATTGATTGCAATATGGCACTTCAAATAAATCCCGGAATGAAAAAGGCAATGCTGATAAAAGATATGATTCAGAAGAAATAGTATCATTAATTATTGCTTTTCATGGAATATTTCAAATAAAAAAATAGAATCTGACACTAAAAATGAATCAATATGAAAAGATGGAAATGCAATGCGGTTTACTGATTTGGTCTAACTTTTAAAAAGTAGCGTCTTAACTTGATAACACACTCTAAATGAGGTTTGATAAAATGAATATGTTTTCTTTATTAACATTAATTTTATAAATTATTATGAAAAAATTAGTTTTAAGAAATCTCTTATTTTTGAAAGGTTGTTGTTCAACCGTTCAAAAAATATCCCTTATTATTTTTATTACTATATTCACAGTATCCGGGGCCTGGGCTAATTCGAAACCAGCTGATTCCGGTAAATCCTCCGATTTATTAAACTCTGATTTTTCCCAGCAACAAAAAAAGCAAATTTCAGGTACTGTTGTTGGATCGGACGGTAATCCAATTCCTGGCGTTTCTGTGGTAGTAATGGGTACAACAACGGGAGTAACTACCAACATGGATGGAGAATTTAAACTGGAAATTCCTGCTGATGCACAAACTCTTGTATTTTCTTTTGTAGGAATGAAGACACTTGAAGTACCTGTTGCGGGCAAAACTGTATTTGCTGTAACCATGCAGGAAGAATCGATTGGTCTGGAAGAAGTTGTAGCAATTGGCTATGGAACTCAAAGAAAAGCCGATTTAACCGGGGCAGTTTCTACCGTAGCACCTGACAATTTAAAACAGGGAATAAACCAATCTGTTAGCCATGCTTTGCAGGGTCGTGTTGCAGGTGTAACAGCTATTCAAAATTCAGGTGAACCTGGTGGCGGGGTTGAAATCAGAATCAGGGGGGCAGGCTCTATTAACGATAACAGCCCACTTTATGTTGTTGATGGAATTATCGGAAGTATAGCCAATTTGAACCCTGCGGATATTGAAAGTATGACTGTGCTGAAAGATGCAGCTTCAGCTGCTATTTACGGTTCACGCGGTGCAAATGGCGTTGTTATCGTTACAACAAAAAAGGGTAAAAAAGGGCAAAAAACCTCAGTTTCCTTCAATACAAGCCAGGGTGTTCAACAAGCCTGGAAAATGCCAACTTCGCTTACTGCTGAAGAAAGAAACATGATTCATAAAGAAGCCCTGACCAATGATAATACACCACTATCCGAATCAATCTGGAATTATTATAACGATCCAACAAATGCTGTTACAAGAACTGACTGGTTTTCGGAAATATTAAAACCTGCCTACATTTCAAATAGCGATTTAAGTTTTCAGGGAGGTTCTGAAAACTCCAACTTTCTTTTTAGCCTGGGCTACCTTGACAACAACGGTATTTTAACCGGCACAAACTATAAGAAATACAATATCCGTTTTAACAGTCAACACGAGATTGTAAAAAATCTGACTTTTGGTGAAAACATATCTGTTGTAGTTACTGACCAGCAAATTGCAGATACACGTGGAAGCTACGATGGCGTTTTGAGCGCTGCCCTTTTTAATATGCGCAACACACCTGTATGGGAAGATGAAGCCAATCAAATTTATGGCGCCCCAACAGGTGATTTTCCAAACCCTGTAGCTTCTCTGAACAGTAGGGATATAACTCAAAAAAACAATGGTTTTGCAGGCAATTTATATCTTGAATATAAATTTCTTAAAATGTTTACTGTAAAAACCGATTTTGGTTATACTTTAAATAATGGGAAAAACAAAAACTTCAAATCAATTGCTATAAACGGTGGCCGCGGACTTGATCAAAACGGATTAAGCGAAAACTACTCAGCAAACAAAACATGGATTTGGAACAATACTTTGAATTTTGACAAAAGAATTGAAAACCATCACATTGCAGCTCTCGCCGGTATGTCAATGGAATCGGGTCTTTATGAATGGCTATCTTCTGGTACAGCCAAACAGTTTAGCAACCAGGATCCTGCTTTGCGCTATTTTAACAACGCCGGAGCTTTCCCCGAACATGTTTCGGGCAGTGCTGATGATTATGCTTTGCAAAGTTATTTTGGCCGCATTTCCTATGAATATGCCGATAAATATTTATTTGCTGCCAATATTCGTGCTGATGGTTCTTCAAAATTCCCTTCCGACAAACGCTGGGGTGTATTTCCTTCGTTTTCAGCAGGATGGAGATTATCAAACGAAGCATTTTTTAGCGGCTTAACCAATGTGGTTTCCGACTTTAAACTTCGCGGAAGCTGGGGACAATTGGGGAACGACAAAATTCCGAATTATCAATACTATAGCACAGTTAGTACCGTAGGTTCTCCAACATTGGATGGAAATCAATTTACAGCAGTAGCCCAAAACCGTTTTGCAAATACAAATATCCAATGGGAGGTCACTACCCAAACAGATATTGGTATTGATGCCGGTTTTATGGAAAATAAAATTCAGCTGACAGCTGATTATTATGATAAAGAAACAACAGATATTTTGGTTCAGGTGCCTCTCGTATCTTCATTGGGAGTTGGAGTTGCTCCATTCCGTAATGCCGGAAAAGTTTCAAACAAAGGTTTTGATTTAGGCATTAGTTACAGAAACCGCGACAACGAGTTTAAATATGAAATATCGGCTAATGCAGCAACAGTAAAAAATAAACTTGAAACACTTGGTGTCGCCGGTGCTAAGGAAATTTTCACTTCGGACTATAAAAATGTGCTTGTAGGAAGAATTGCTGAAGGCGAGCCATTAGGACATTTTTATGTTCTTAATGCTTTGGGTATATTCCAAAATACCGATGAAATTAATAGTTACACAAATGCCGAAGGTGAAAAAATTCAACCCAATGCAGTGCCTGGCGATGTGAAATTTGAAGACAGGAACAAAGACGGGGTAATTAGCGCCGACGACAGGTTTAATGGTGGAAACAGCTTTCCAACTTTTACCTATTCCCTAACATTTAATGGTGAATACAAAGGATGGGACGTTAACATGCTGTGGATTGGTAGCCAGGGAAATGAAATCTTTAACGGCTTAAAACTTGGAGGAACATTTATGCAGGGAACAAGTTACAACAACAGTCCTGATATTCTGGACCGTTGGACTCCGGACTCAAAAAGCAACACTGTTCCAAGAGTTACTGTAAAAGATTTAAACAATAATAAAATGTACAGTACTCTTTACATTGAAGATGGAAGTTTTGCACGCATGAAATACCTCACATTTGGTTATACTTTTAAAGAAAGTCTTTTGGGAAACAGCATTAGCAAACTTAGATTATACATGACTTTCCAAAACTTAATTACTATAACCAAATATTCCGGCTACGACCCTGAAATAGGTGCTGAAGGAGGATTTAGCAATAATATGTATGGCGTTGACAAAGGGGTTTACCCGCAGGCAAAAGCATATATACTTGGATTAAACATTAATTTCTAATTTTATTAATTATGAATATTATGAAAAATTATATTATCTCAATATCATTGATTTTCATGCTGGTGTCGTGCGGAGAAGATTTTCTTGATAAACAACCACATGAATTTACTGACGCAGTATTCTGGAAAACTGCTGATCAGGCAGAATCAGCTTTGGCAGGAGTGTACAGTCCACTTCAGGACGAAGAAGCCCTTGGCGGTGAAGAATGGTGTGGAATGGAATGTTTTAGCGATAACGCGTATATGAACGACCCGTATGCCGACTTTGTGGCAATGTCAGAATTCAGGGCAATCCAAAACACGGAAGGCGATCTCAGCTTAAACAGCTATAAATCATACTATAAAACAATTAAACGCGCAAGTGATGTTTTATATAATGTTCCTAACATTGATATGGATGCTTCGCAACAAAAGAGAATTCTGGGTGAAGCAAACTTTCTTCTCGCCTTTGCCTATTTTCAACTTACAATTCGTTACGGCGGGTTGCCAATCTATGATTCTGAAGATGCCCAGGCTTCATTAACAAGAGCAAGCGAAGCCGAAACATGGGAGAAAATAGAATCCAGCCTTGTAACTGCCACCGAACAGCTAACTTGGGAGCATCAGGAAGGTCGCCCAGGACTGGGAGCTGCCTGGGGTTTACTTGCAAAAGTTTACGCATACCAGAAAAAATGGGATGTTGCAAAAACTGCATGTGAAACCGTTATAAGTTCGGGCAAGCACAATATTTCACTTCCTTACATAGATTTATTTACGATTGAACATGAAAACGACAGTGAAATCCTGTGGGGATTAGGTGCCCGTTTAGACGAATATCCAATCACCCCGGTTTTATTATTGCCCAATAATGTTTGGGATGGGACTCATGATGAACCTATGGGAGAAGGATGGAGATTGGTAAGTCCAACACAGTATTTTTACGATTTGTATAAAACAGGTGATTTACGAAAAGCAGCTACCGTTGCGAAACGTGGTGTTGACGTGATTACTTACAACGGTTCAACTGATATACTTCAGGCACCAAACAACCAGTCGCCTGTGGTATGTATTAAATATATGTCTCCTTATGCCGACAATTATGTTGGTTGGGCAGCAGGGTTAAACGTTCCGGCGTTGAGATATGCCGACGTACTATTAATACACGCCGAAGCAATTATGAACCTTGGCGGAGGTGGCCCATTAAACCGTACAGTTGGTGTTGCCGCTGCTGCTGCATCCTTTAACATTGTTCATCAGCGCGCGGGACTGGCTCCAATTGCGGCTCCAACATTCAACGACCTGATGTATGAAAGACAAATGGAGCTTGCTTTCGAAGGAGGTGACCGTCATTTCGATCTGGTACGCTGGGGGCTTGCAGAGGAAGTTTACAATAACCTTCCAGCCGAAGGAACTTATAAACCGAAACGTGTTTTTATTCCGGCAACGCATCGCTTGTTACCATTTCCTCAAAGAGAAATTGACAACAGCAATGGCACAATTACCCAAAATGCCGGATATGCTGGTATTTAAATCAACTTAAAAAATAAAAAAATCAGGGGAAGTGTTGTACTTCCCCTGATTATAAATTGAAACAAAAATCCATGCTCTGTTTTGCAAATACATGTGAAATATCATCAGGATTCAAAATGAAAAGATGAACATTTTGAAATCATTCATATTAACATTGTCTTTTTTGTTCTTTACTTTTTCAATAAAAGCAAATGACAACCTTAACTATGTAAATCCGTTTATTGGCACTGCACCTTCAAATAATCCGTCAAATTGGGAAGGGCACGGCCGTACATATCCGGGTGCCGTTGCCCCTTTTGGATACATTCAGTTAACGCCCGAAACCCGGTTATCTCCTTCAAAAGGATACGATTATCGTGATAACGATATCTATTTCTTTAGCTGTTTTCACCATTTAAGTGGCTATCCAAACGGTTCTTCCGGTCAATGTAAAATTATGCCGGTTGAAAATTGGAATTCTTTTCAGATTAATAATCACAAACGGCCTTTTTCTCATAATAGTGAAACTGCTGAACCCGGATATTATAAAGTGAAATTCAATGATAACGGAACCACCATTGAAGCAACCTCCTCCATTCGTTCCGGAATGTTTCGTTTTGATTTTAACAAAAATGCCAATCTGAAGATTTTTATTGGAGATATTGGTGAAATCATTTTAGAGAATCCCTCAGTTAAAGGATCAAAACGAAATACATGGATTGAGTTTGAAACACCATGGCAAAGTGCAGAAAAATCTGGCGACGGATATATTTTTACTTTCGATAAACCTGACCAAAACACTTTACTGCTGAAATTAAGCTCTTCATCAGTAAGTTTTCGGAATGCTAAAAAAAACCTTGATGCTGAAATTCCCGATTGGGATTTTGATGCACTAAAAAACAAAACTCAAAATGATTGGAAAAAGGAGCTTTCGGTTATTGAAATCCAGGATAGCTCAATTCAGAATAAAACAAAATTTTATACTGCACTTTATCACTCTTTGCTAATTCCCTGGATAATTTCAGATACAGATGGAACTTATTTGGGACTTGATGGCAAAATACAAGAATCAAAGGGAGAAAATCAATATGGCACTTTTTCACCCTGGGATACTTTTCGGTCCTTGCATCCACTTTTATGTATTATTGCACCGAAGCGACAAAATGATATGATTATTTCCATGCTCGATATTTATGAGCAAAGCGGGCAATTACCTGTTGAGCCCATGACAGGTTTTCATTCAATTCCAATAATTGTTGATTCGTATTTAAAAGGAATTACCGGATTTGATAAAGCACTGGCGTACAAAGCCATGAAGAATCTCCTTTTATCCGAAGATATAAAAAAAGCAGATTTGAAATCGTATTTTCTGCAAGGCTTTGTGTCTTCAGATTATCCGGAATCGGTTACCCGGACTGTTGAATATGCTTATGACGACTGGGTTTTATCGCAGTTTGCCAAAGAAGTAATGAATCAAGATGATGACTACTCGCATTTGCTGAAAAGAAGTTTGAATTATCGTAATTTATTTGACCCGTCTCAATTGTTTTTAGTTCCCCGAAATGAAAAAGATTTTGTGCATTCGATTGATAATTTTGGTTATAAAGAGGGCGATAAATGGAATTATTCACTTTTTGTTCCGCAAAATATTCGCGACATAATTAATTTGAAAGGTGGCAACCACGAGTTCAGCAACCAATTGGAGAGTACCTTAAACAATCGATTAATTTTATTCGACAACGAACCCAATTTCCATATTCCATATCTTTTCAATTATGCAAAACAGCCTTTTAAAACTCAGGAATGGGTTTCAAAAATCAGGGAAACACAATTTACTGCAACTGCTGATGGACTTTCCGGAAACGATGATTTGGGGTCAATGTCGAGCTGGTTTGTTTTCAATGCATTGGGATTTTTCCCCGTTTGCCCCGGAGTTCCGCAATACAATATTGGAACTCCGTTATTCGAAAAAGTAATTATTCACAACCAAAATGGAAATGATTTTACAATTACCGGATTGGACAAATCTCCGGGTAATAATTATATACTATCGGCAAAATTAAATGGCGAAGATTTTAATCAGGTTTGGTTTAATCATTACGAAATTTTAAACGGTGGTGAAATTACTTTTTC
>DAOPKR010000048.1:0-6370 GCA_035391305.1 Draconibacterium sp. | reverse complement strand
ATCAGGTTTGGTTTAATCATTACGAAATTTTAAACGGTGGTGAAATTACTTTTTCGTTAGGACCAAATCCTGCCGATTGGGCTGTTAATACCAGTTCTGAACCTTATTCAGTTACAAAAAAAGAAGCGGTAATTTTAGTTGATTCTATCTGGGTCCCAAAATCTGGTGTTGACCCAAATGAGCTTTTCAAAGTAAATTTCATTTTGAAAAACACCGGAAGTTCAGGAGTTAAAATTGCACGATTGCTAACTGACGGAAAAGAAGTTGCAAGAAAAAATATTTATGTTGAGGAAGGAAAAACAATTTCGGATTCGGTGTTCTGCAGGTTATACAAACCTGGAATTTCAAAATTGAGTTTGGAAGGAAGCAACAAAACAGTAAATGTTAAAGTAAATAAATCAAATGTGCGCAAGTTTGAAATTTCGCATTTAA
Organism: Draconibacterium sp.; assembly: GCA_035391305.1. Classification (GTDB taxonomy): domain Bacteria; phylum Bacteroidota; class Bacteroidia; order Bacteroidales; family Prolixibacteraceae; genus Draconibacterium. Next base: position 5,938 of record DAOPKR010000048.1, on the reverse strand, counting down.
CTTATATTCCTCTTTTGAAAGTGGGTGAAACGCAGCAAATAAGTTTTTCCGCAAAAAATATTGGTGGCTCATTTGATACAGTACAAATTCCGGTTTACCTCAATAATAAATTACTTAAAACTGCAACAGTTGAAGCAGCTCCTGGAGAAACTGTTATTCAGAAATTTAAATTTTCAGACTACAATTCAGGAGTTAACACATTACAAACAGACAGCTTAAAGGGCATCTTTAAAGTTTATGCCGATAATAAAAATGCGACTTTGGTTGACCTTCAGTTTCAACAGAAAAACAGCGGGGTTATAAAAGATCAGTCTGGCTTAATAAACCACGGAATTATTCAAACCACTAATACTGGGAATCCCGTTTTCTCGGGGTTTGATGAAAACAACTTTGTTGAAATAAAAAATAACCCTTCATTTTCAGTACTGAATAATAATATCACAATGATGGCCTGGGTAAAACTTCCTGAACCCGAAAAATATCCAGTTTCAATTATCACACAAGGCGATCATAATGTAATTCAGCTTAACAGAAACGAAATTGAATTTTTTGCCGGTGGTTGGGGGCGCGGTGCCTGCACTGTTAACATATCCAACAATTTATTTGATGGATGGCATCATTTGGCCGGTGTTGCAGAAGGGTTATCGCTTAAATTTTATGTTGATGGAGAACTTTTGCAAACAGTGCCACTTGATAACCTTGCATCTTTGGTTTCGAGGGCAAACTGGAATTTAGGAAGAAACGAAGAATTCCCCGGGAAAAGGATTTTTACCGGTGAAATGAATGGTGTAAAGATTTTTGCGGCTGCTTTGAGTGTACTTGAAATAAAAGCGATTATAAATGAAACCAAAAAGTAGTAACAACAGAATGAATAAACGCGATAAAATGATTTGGACCAAATTAACTTGTATAATTTATTTGCTAGGATTGACAACAGTTGCTTTGGCACAAACAAGTGATAAACAATATCATCTTATTGCTCATCGTGGGGGAGTTACCGAAAATGGAATTCATCCGGAAAATAGTCTGGATGCTTTAGATGAGGCAGTAGAGAGAGGTTACACCGGAGTTGAAATTGATATAAGGGAAAGTAAAGATGGAAAATTGTTTTTGTATCACAATGCTTCGTTTGAACGGGATTATGACTCTAAAAGTCGATGTTCGGATTTGACCTGGAATGAAATTCAAAAATTACGACCGTTGCGTACTGACGGCGAAGTTCCTGTGTTGGTGGAGGATTACTGTAAATATGCGCAAGGAAAAATTTCGGAAATAATGTTGGATATAAAGTTGGAGCATCCTTCGAATGCTTTTTACGAAAAATTAGAAAATATCCTAATTGAAACAGGTTTTCTGAAAAGTTCATATTTCATTGGCCACGGAGAATATTTTATGGGAAAAGGAAAGATTACGATGCTAATTCGAGAACGGGATGAATTCTTTGGGAAATACGGGGAGAAAACAAAAGACTATTATTTTCTTTTTGCGGGTGTTGATGAAATTAATTCACGTTTGATAAAATGGTGTAATGAAAATGGCATTCAGATAATGGCATGTGTTAACCGTCCGTGGAGAGAACCTATGTTGGAGAAAAACATTGAAGAAGCCAACATAGATATTGAGTGGTTAAAAAATTGGGGTGTGAAATATTACCAAATTGATTCGGATTATGATCGTCCTTTTCGGGAATGAAGGGGACATTTCGTTTTTTAAATTCTGAAAAGTTCTTGCTTTGGATTAAAAAAGATAATACAAATAAAACAGCATATATGGTTCGTTTATTCTAAATCACTGCTTTGCTCATTTTTGTCAGGTTAAGGATTTGCTGGCTCAGTTTATAAGTAAGCATAAACTGAAACCTGTTTATTTGGGTTCGGGGGCAAACTGCAACTTGTGAAGAAACGAAGAATTCCCCGGGAAAGGGATTTTTATTGGAGAAATAAATGGGTAAAGATTTTTGCAGCAGCGCTTTCGAAAGATGAAATAACCGAAATAATTAAGGAAGAAAAAAAGAACAAATTTTAAAATCACTATATCAACTATTAATAATCATTATTTAAACCATCAAAATGAACAGAAACAATACCAACAGAAGGACTTTTATTAAACGTTATGGTGCAGCAGCTACCGGAATAATTCTGGTACCAACAATTATTCCTGCGTGTGTACGTGGCAAGAATGGTAACGTAGCTCCTTCCGACAGAATAAATGTGGCATTTATTGGTGCCGGAAACCAGGCGTTTAACGATGCGAGAGATTTCATGAACGATGAAAGAGTTCAAATAACTACTGTTTGCGATGTAAACAAAAAAAGTTACGGATACTGGGATGGCGTAATTGGTGGGCGTGAACCACTGATTGCAATGATTGAAAAAGGTTATTCAGAGAAAAACGGGAAAAAGTTCTCCGGAATAAAGGGATATGAAGATTTTCGCGATGTAATTGCCTTAAAAGAAATTGATGCTGTTGAAGTTGTAGTTCCCGATCACTGGCATTCAATTCCGGTACTGATGGCAGCCGCAGCCGGCAAAGACATTTATTGCCAGAAACCCTTGTCATTAACTGTTCCTGAAGGTAGGGCGATGAGCAATGCCGCAAAAAAATATAAAATTGTTTTTCAAACCGGAAGTCAGCAGCGGTCAAATTCAAACTTTTACCGTGTTTGCGAACTGGTTCGCAATGGCAGGATTGGTGAGCTGAAAACCATTCGATGCGGTTTACCAAGCGGAACTCCAGATTACGGAAAAACAGGAACCCAAACTGAATCTGTTCCCGTTCCCGAAGGTTTTAATTACGAAATGTGGTTGGGGCCTGCTCCTGAAGCACCGTACTGTCCGGCACGCACACATGTTAATTTCAGGTGGGTGCTCGATTATTCAGGTGGCCAGTTAACCGACTGGGGTGGTCACCACCCTGATATTGCACAGTGGGGAATGAATACAGAACTTACCGGTCCTGTAAAAATTCAAAATGCAAAAGCAACCTGGGCAAAACACCCAATTTGGAATACTGCCACCGATTTCTATTTTGAAAGCATTTATGCCAATGGGCTAAAACTTATTATATCAAGCAATGAGGAAAAAGGCGGGGTAAAATTTGAAGGAACTGAAGGCTGGGTTTGGGCAGATCGTGGCGGACACGGTGCAAGCACTCCAACAATATTAAACAGTATTATTAAACCCGATGAAATTCAACTATACAAAAGTGAAAACCATTTTCGCAACTTTATTGATTGTGTTTATTCCCGCGAAGAAACAATTGCACCGGCCGAAATTGCACACCGTTCGATAACAATTGCACATTTAGGAAATATTGCAATGAAACTTAACCAGGATTTGGAATGGGATCCGGTAACAGAAAAAATACTGAATAACGAAACAGCAAACAACATGCTCTCCCGCCCAATGCGCGAACCTTGGGCTTCTTTGTACAAGGAACTTATTGCATAAACTTTCAAATTTAAAACCATTAATAATCAAAAATAAAGCATGAATCTAAATAAAATTAAAGCACTTATTTTTTTAAGCACCTTGTTGCTTGCTTCCTTTAACTTGAAAGCTCAGAATGACGATAACAAGGATGACAAATTAATTTTTACCGCAGAAAATCCGTATCAAACAGTTAAGGTGAATCAGGTAAAAGGCAAAAAAGTTAAAAATGTAATTTTAATGATTGGCGATGGAATGGGGCTCAATCAAATTTCGATGGCCTGGGTTGCCAACCATGGAAAACTGAATCTCGACAATTTTAAACAAACCGGTTTATCAAGAACTTATGCAGCCAATAAATTAATAACCGATTCAGGCGCTGCAGGCACTGCAATGGCTACCGGTAAAAAAACAAATTATCACTCTGTAGGAGTTGATGTAAATGGAAATCCTTTACCATCGCTTACCGATTTGGCGCATGAAAAAGGTCTTTCCACAGCAATTGTTGTAACCTGCGGATTAACCGATGCAACACCGGCAACTTTTTGCGCCAACAATGCCGATCGTGATCTGGAAGAAGAAATTGCAGCCAATTTTCTTGATTGTAATGTTGACTTTCTTTTTGGTGGAGGCCGCGATAAATTTACAAAAAGGCGGGATGGGCGCAACCTTATGGATGAGATGGAACTGAAAGGCTATCATTCAACAAAAACATGGGACGAAACCAAATCAATTTCTTCAGGAAAAGTTTTTGCAGTTATCGAAGACGGTCAACTTCCTTATGCCGGAGAACGTGGCGATATATGGCAGCAGGCGTCAATGCGGGCCATTGATTTTGTAAGTCAAAATAAAAAAGGATTTTTTGCCATGCTCGAAGGTTCCCGCATTGACGATTGTGGCCACTTTCATGATGTTCCGTCTTTAATGGGCGAAATTTTTGATTTCGACAAAACAATCGGGAAGGTAATTCAGTGGGCTGAAAAAGATGGACAAACATTGGTAATTGTACTTGCAGATCATGAAACAGGCGGACTTACTCTTTTAGATGGTGATATTCAGAAAGGCAATGTAGAAGGAAATTATTCAACCGGAGGACATTCAGGTATTATAATTCCAGTGTTTGCCTATGGTCCACAGGCGGATAAGTTTGTTGGCGTTTATGAAAATACCGAAGTCTTCTCAAAAATTGCTGAAATTTTAAAATTGAAATAAAATGAATTTCAAAAAGAATGTATTCGTATTGATGATTTTCATCGCATTTACGTCATATTCTCAGGACAATGATATTCAATATCAATGGCTGCGCGGATACCAAAAAGTGGATGCCCGCAGGGAGATTCGAATTCCTGATATTTTGGGTTTTAAAACTTTAAAAGGTGATTTTCATTCTCATACTATTTTTTCTGACGGTCGCGTTTTGCCACAGGAACGGGTAGATGAAGCATGGAGAGAAGGCCTTGATATAATTGCAATTACTGATCATTCAACTCCAATTCCCGGATATATTTCCGCCGATTATAACACGCCATATAAAATGGCAAAACGTACAGCCATCCAACGTGGAATCACACTTATTCAGGCTGTTGAATATACAAAAAGTGAACCTGTCGGACACTTAAATTTTTTATTTCTGAAAAATGCCAATCCTTTTAAAGGCGATTCGCTTTCTCCAACACAGGCTATGTATTTAGCCAATAAAATGGGTGCATTTGTTATTTACAACCACCCCGGCTGGCCTGATAAAAACAGTGAGCTCGACACATTTCATATCAATCATATTAACGCAGGACGGATTCAAGGCATGGAGGTTTTTAACTCCGGTGAATTTTATCCGGTTGTGATGGATTATGTAAATCTATATAATGTTACCCCTTTTAGCAATACAGATATTCACAGTCCTATTCAATCCAGTTATGACGTCAACAACACGTTTAGAAACATGACACTTGTATTTGCTACGGATAACAGCGAAAATGCAATTAAAGAGGCAATGACTGATGGTCGCACCGTTGCTTTTGCAAATAATATTCTGGCCGGGAAAGAGAAATTCCTGCAGGAAATTCTGCGTAAGTCACTTTTGGTGAGTAATTACAAAACCGATGGCACAACCTATTCCTGCAATATTGCCAATCAATCAGATATTACATGGTTTTTTAGCGGAGCAAACCACAGACACATTACTTTTCCTGCCAACCGAACGGTTCAGCTAAATGGCGAAGTGAGGGAGCTGAATACAATTTATCAGGTAAGTAACACATATATATCTTCGGTATCTCATCTTGAATTTCCTTTGCATTTTATCTTCACCAAAGAACAGGAAGTTTCCATGCCTTTCATAAAGCAAAATATCACAATGATTGAGCCGGGAACCAAAATTGAAGTTTTTTGTTCCACTGTAGGTGCCGAAATCAGGTACACACTCGACGGTACTGAGCCAACTTCTGTTTCACCCCTCTATAATTCGCCGCTGCAAATCGAAAAATCTTCGGTTATTTCATTAAAGGCTTTTA
>DAOPKR010000047.1:9217-28751 GCA_035391305.1 Draconibacterium sp. | reverse complement strand
GTTCTCAAACCATTGAATCTTTCAGTTTTTATATAATTGGAAACCAGCAAGCAGCCGATGCCGGGGAATATCTTACCAATGAAATTGGCGCTCAAATTTATTTGGAATCGCTTGTCCCAAAATCTGATAAAAAATTCCGCATGGAATTGGAAGTTGTTTCAGGAAATGGCAACGTTGACAATACTGTAATTGAAGCAGACAATCAGGGCAAAATGATAACCCGCTGGAAACTTGGAGACGAAACAAACCTCCAGCAAATAACAGCCAAAATATATGATTCTACAGGCCGCTTTTTTTATGAATTTGAAATTCAGGCAACCGCGTTTTTCCATAATAAATGGAATACGGTTACAGATGGTTTCCTTATTGGCATTGGAGATATGGTTAAGGACACGATTAACAATCGCTCAATGATGATTTCCGGAATGAATTTATATGCAAAAGAAGGTGTTGATAGTAAGTTTTATGAATGGAAACAAATTCAAGTGTATGATTACCCGGGTAATTTTAAAGATATTGAAATTAACAGCAAAGGTGAAGTATTTGGAGGAGGCTGGAATGGCAACCTTTACAAAAGCACCGACTGGGGCAAAACATGGATATTAATTAGTAAACCCATACCTGAAAATCAATACAATTTTGAACTTACCATCACAAAAGACGATTATATCTGGGCAAACAAGTGGGATTACGGGGTTTATTGTTCAAAAGATAACGGAATAACCTGGACTAAAGATACAATTGGACTTGTCAGACAGGAACAACTTGGTCGGATTTTTACTTTTGCCGATTCTTTACATTTGGCAATTTCACATACCAGTTTAACTATTCTTAAAACATCGGATGACGGGACTACCTGGACTCCAATCAATACACCTGAATATTCATTGACAATGTTTGTAACTGATGACAATACAATAATTGCGCAAAATCAAGGCGGTTTTGTTTTGCATAAATCAATAGACGGTGGACAAAGCTATCGCCAGGTTTTTAGTCCTAATGTAGCTTACGGAACTACTTCGTGGCATTGTTACGATAAATACAAAAACAACTACTACGTACTTGCTCCAGGCGGCGGCGTTTGGCGAACAAAAGACTTTGAAGCATTTGAAAAACTTACTACATTCTCACTTCAACATAATCTTTTTATCGACCATACGGGAACAATTTATGCGAGTGGGTATAATTATTCAAATGCTGAAGATGACCCAACGCTTGTTTTGCCTTATAATGAATAGATTGATTTAATTTCCTCATGTAAGTGTTTAATTGTGTATTGGATAACGGGAGTTTTTCCCTATTTTTATCATTATTTCAAAAATCAACTCATCAGCATGGAAAACAGGGAATTAATTGTAAAAGATGCCTATTCAAAAATGGCGCAATTGTGCAGCCGTTCAGAACAATGTTCAGCCGATATCAGAAAAAAAATGGTTACCTGGGAAATTATGGAAGAATTGGTTGATGAAATAATCTCAAAACTAAAAGAAGAAAAATTTCTTGACGATGAAAGATACGTAAAAGCCTATGTTTCTGATAAATTCAGGCTAAACAAATGGGGAAAGGTAAAAATGCGTTACTATCTAAAAGCCAAAGGTTTAAATGATGAGTTAATAGAAATCGGGTTAAATGAAATTAAAGAGGAACAGTACAAAAAGGTTCTAATTTCAACACTGAAAGAAAAGGCAAAAAAGATAAAATCTGACAATAAATTTGAAAAAATGGGCCAAATTATCAGGTTTGCCCAAAGTCGCGGTTTCGAACCCGAAGTTATTCACCGTTATCTTGCCGAAGTGGTTAAATAAATTTCCTTCTTTACCACCGGTAAATTTTCAAATCACTATTCTTTTCCTAAGGTAGCTTAGCAGTTAATTTATGTTTCGGCAAAAAACTTGCTACCTTTACGCACCACAATAAAAATGAATAAAAATGATTTTTAAAGACCAGATAAATGATCTTCTGGAGCGCCGGGATGCGTTAAGGAGGCATCTTTGACTACGATGCAAAATTAATTCAATTGCAGGAAGAGGAACTGAAAACCCAGGATCCCGATTTCTGGAACAATCCGAAAGAAGCCGAAGAACAAATGAAAAAAGTCCGCTCTGTAAAAGTGTGGACCGATGGATTTGATGCTGTCAATCAAATGATTGAAGATTTCACAGTGCTTTATGAATTTTTTGAAGCAAAAGAAGCAACTGAAGCAGAAGTTGACAAAGCATACAACGAGACCATTGAAGCCGTTGAAAAATTGGAAGCAAAAAATATGTTGCGCAGCGAAGAAGATCATCTTGGCGCGGTGCTGAAAATAAATGCCGGGGCCGGTGGAACCGAAAGCAACGACTGGGCCGAAATGCTCTTTAGAATGTACACGCGTTATGCCGAAAAAAACGGTTATAAAGTAAAAGTTGCCGATATGCAGGATGGCGACGAAGCCGGAATAAAAAGCTGCACACTCGAGATTGAAGGCGAATTTGCTTATGGTTACCTAAAAAGTGAAAACGGGGTTCACCGCCTCGTCAGACTTTCGCCGTTCAATGCACAAAATAAACGGATGACTTCATTTACTTCGGTTTATGTTGCGCCTTTGGTTGACGATACAATTGAAATCGACCTGAACATGGCCGATATTACCTGGGACACTTTCCGCAGTGGTGGTGCCGGTGGACAAAACGTAAATAAAGTTGAAACCGGTGTACGATTAAAACATGCTCCATCAGGAATCATTATAGAAAACACCGAAAGCCGTTCGCAGCTTGGCAACAAAGAAAATGCAATCAGGTTGTTGAAATCGCAGCTTTACGAAATTGAACTGCGCAAACGCCACGAAAAAACAACAGAAATAGAATCACAAAAAAAGAAAATTGAGTGGGGATCGCAAATCCGTTCGTATGTACTTCAGCCTTATAAACTGGTAAAAGATGTGCGCACAGGTTTTGAAAGCGGCAATGTAAATGCGGTTCTCGATGGCGAACTGGATGGTTTTATAAAAGCTTATTTAATGGAATTCGGCGGAGTGTAAAAAGCCAAAACATTATACAAAATTGGAGGTTAATAATATTGAACAGATAAAAAAACTAAAAATATGTATTCCGATCAAAACTTTACAAACCGCGAAATTAGCTGGCTATCGTTTAACGAAAGGGTTTTACAGGAAGCTGCTGACCCTGCAACTCCGCTTTTTGAACGAATTCGTTTTATCGGGATTTTCTCGAATAACCTCGACGAATTTTTCAGGGTGCGTGTAGCGGCCGTGCGACGAATGGTGGATTTTGGTAAGGATGAGGAAAATCTGCTCGGTAATTTTACCCCAAAAGATTTACTCGATAAAATCCAGGAAATTGTAATTGGGCATCAGCAGCAGGTGCAGGTCATTTTTAAAGATATTCTTGAAGAGTTAAAGCAAGACAATATATTTCTCAAAAATGAAAAAGAATTAAACCACCAGCAAGGTGTTTTTGTAAAGAAATATTTCTATGATAAAGTTTTGCCAAATCTTGTTCCGATTATGTTGCGCAAAAATCATAAATTTCCGTACCTGCGCGACAGGTCAGTTTATCTGGCCATCAAACTTTCAAAACAATCGAACCCTCTGGATTTTGCATATTCGCTCATCAGGATTCCGGCTATTTCGGTTTCACGGTTTTATGTTCTGCCAAAAACTGGTAAAAGCAAAATCGTTATCATGCTCGATGACGTAATCCGTTACTGTTTAAATGATCTGTTTTTTTATTTCGATTATGATGTTTACGAAGCTTATACTTTGAAAATCACACGAGATGCCGAATTGGACATTGATGATGATATTTCGAAAAGTTTCATGGAAAAAATGAGTACAAGCCTCAAAAAGCGTAAAACCGGAAAACCCGTCAGGCTGATTTATGACCGTACAATGCCTGATGATTTAAAAAATTTCATCTTTAAAAAGATGAAAATCGACAGCGACGAAAACGCGATCGCAGGCGGAAGATATCATAACCACAAAGATTTTATGAATTTCCCAGAAATTGGGAAAAAGAAACATTATTACACAAAACTCACTCCTATCCGGCACAAGGATTTACCTCCAAATACAAGTATTTTACAGGTTTTGCGCAAGAAAGATGTTATGTTGCATTACCCGTATCTCACTTTTAATCATTTTATTGATTTACTCCGCGAAGCAGCAATCGATCCGCAGGTAACAGAAATAGGGATTACAATTTACCGCGTTGCAAGTGCATCAAAAGTTGTAAACGCTTTGTTAAATGCCATTCGCAACGGCAAGGTAGTAACAGTTGTTATTGAATTGCAGGCGCGTTTTGATGAAGAAGCAAATATTTACTGGTCGAATAAATTGCAGGAAGAGGGAGCAAATGTGATTAACGGAGTTCCAGGCATAAAAGTGCACAGCAAACTGGCCTGGATAAAACGAAAAGAAGGCAGTATTTACCGAAATTATGCATACATCGGGACCGGAAATTTTCATGAAGGTACAGCTCGCGTTTATGCCGATGACGGTTTGATGACCTCTGACCCAAGACTTGCAAATGAAGTAGCAAATGCTTTTGAGTTTTTCAAACAAAATTACAAGCATTTCGACTATGAGCACCTCATAATCAGCCCCTTTAAAATGCGAAAATTCTTTACCAAAAGAATTGACCACGAAATTGAACTCGCTCAAAACGGTGGAAACGGGTACATGATAATAAAAATGAACAGCCTCATTGATCCCGAAATGATGAAAAAAATAATTGAAGCCGGAAAAGCCGGAGTTCGCATCCAACTCATTATCCGTGGTATTTTCGGGCTGAACATTCCGCCCGAACTTTCGCATAAAATTACGGCAATCAGCATTGTAGATAAATATCTTGAACATTCGCGAATATTTTTATTCGGAAACGGAGGCGACGAAAAAATGTACATTTCATCAGCCGATTGGATGCCCCGTAACCTGAACCGCCGGTTTGAAGTAGCCTGCCCGATTTACAATACAGAAATTCAGCGTGAACTAAAAGAAATGCTGACCATTCAGTTGAAAGACAATTCGAAAGCAAGAATTCTTGAACCCGGATTATTAAACGAATATAACCTCGGTGACGACGACGATGAACATGTTTACCGCGCCCAGGAAGATTATTATAAATTCATTAAAAATAAACACCATTTTGTCATGAAAATTTATCACAACCCACGGTGCTCAAAAAGCCGCGCCGGCTTGCAATATCTTGAAGAAAAAGGTTTTGACCTTGAAATAATAAAATATATGAATGATGGAATTTCAGAATCGGAGTTGAAGGAAATAATTACCAAAACAGGGAAAAAGCCTTTCGATTTTGTTAGGACTCACGAAAAAGACTTTATTGAAAATTACCGCGACAAAGAAATTTCCGATGCAGAATGGATTAAAATTCTTGTTGAAAAACCGCATCTGTTGCAACGCCCGATTGTTGTAAACGGTGAAAAAGCAATATTGGCAAACCCGCCTGAAATTATCGAGGAAATTGTGTAGTTAATGTTTATTCAATTTTGAGCTTTTTCTGAAGTGTCTTAATTTCATCAATAAGTGCAGCCCTTCTTTTTAATGCATTTGAAAGTGCAAGTGCATCTTTTACTGCTGTTTTATCATAGTCTTCCAGAATTATATAATATTGTCCTTTCCCCAGAAAAACAGCTTTCAAATTACGATCGGTGTTGTCAGCAATAAATTGTATTATACCATTGTCTTTCCCATTTCTGTATGACACCTTTTCCCATTTAAATTCCATGAAATCTGATTGATGGTTCATCGGATCACCCAACGGAACTGAGTCAGTTTTGGCACTGAGATCGCCATCATAAACACGCAAACCAACATGATTTATCGAACTTTTTCCGTAGTAATTGCTGCTCAGGAATATTTCGCCGCGCTCATCCAAATGTATCTGAATAAAAGACCGGGTCATTGATCTTTGCAGCGTTTGCCGTTTATGAACGTACTGTACATACCGGTCGAATTCGGTTTTCTCCTTTATAAATGAATCTTCGAGTTTAACAATAAGCGATTTTGCTGAATCAAGTTCAATTTCCTTTTGCCGGAGCAGTTCTAAATTGATTTCTACAGTCAGGTTTTTGGCAGCGTTTATTGAATACGGCGCTTTTGGGAATAACTTCGAAATACTGTCCAACTGCAGTAAAGCCTGAGTAGTGTCCTGTTTTTCAAGCAACATTTTTGCATAGGTCATTCTTGCCCGGGCTTTTTCTTCGTCAGATGGTCCGCACGATACAAATAAAACCGCCAAACATATTGCAATTATATTTAATGAATGTTTCATAATCTCAATCGTATCGGGCAAAATTACCATTTTAAACGGATTTCAGAAAATTCCAAAACAGCTAAAACCGACAGATACTGTTTGAATATTTTGCATTTTTTAAAACCTATTCAAATATGAAATGCAATTCTACTTTTGTTTGACAGATTATTCCTAATTTTAAACCAAAATCAACTTACTGTAATTATGATTACACTCACACAACTTGAATACATTGTTGCTGTTGATACTTACCGTCATTTTGGCCGGGCTGCAGAAAGCTGTTTCATAACGCAGCCAACACTTTCAATGCAAATAAAAAAACTGGAAGAAGATCTTGAAATCATTATTTTCGATCGGAGCCGGCACCCTTTGTTGCCAACTGATGTAGGACAACGAATTATCGATCAGGCACGAATTGTTTTAAAGCAGAACGAAGAAATCAACAACATTGTAAAAGACCACAAAAATCAGGTTTCAGGTTTAATCAGAATTGGGATAATACCGACAATGGCACCCTACCTGTTACCAATCTTCATAGGTAATTATAAAAAGAAATACCCCAATATTTTTATAAAGGTTGTTGAGGAAACTACAGCTAATATTATAAAACTGCTTAACAAAGATTTAATAGATGTTGGTATTTTGGCAACCCCGCTAAAAGAGGAAAAAATAAATGAAAAACCTATTTTTTATGAGGAAATGCTCATTTATGCCAATCCTTCGCACCCAATCCATAAACTAAAGGAAATCACGGTTAAAGATATTGCAACCCCCGAAATCTGGTTATTAAGCGACGGGCATTGCTTTCGCGACCATGTAATAAACCTGTGCTCGTTTCTGGGAACCACTGACAGCCAGCTCCCTTTTCATTTCGAAGCCGGTTCGCTCGAAACCCTCATGAATATTGTTGACAAAGAAGGCGGACTGACATTGATACCTGAATTGGCCAAACTTAGCATGTCAGAAAAAAGACTTGCGAATGTAAAATCGTTTACCAACTTCAAACCTTTGCGCGAAGTAAGTCTTGTCTATTCCCGTCATTTTGCCAAATACAAACTGATAAATCTGTTGTGGCGTGAAATCAGGGAATCGATTCCAATTGAATTCCAGAACGAAAAACGGGGAACCATTGTTGAATGGAAGTAATCAAAGTTATTTTCACATTTTAATATTTGAAAAATATATTTACCTTTGCGCGCTGTTTAGCGGGCATGGCGGAATTGGTAGACGCGCTAGACTTAGGATCTAGTGCCAAACGGCGTGGGGGTTCGAGTCCCTTTGCCCGCACAAAATACCGCCGACCTTCCTTTAAGGGAAGCGTTGGCGGTTGTTTTTAAATAAAATACTTGAATTTAATTTATATTCATCATGAACATTACCAGGGAAAATATCAACGCTGTAAATGCAATTCTTAAAGTTGGCATTGAAAAAGCTGATTACGAAAAAACAGTTGCCGACCAACTGAAAGAATATCGGCAAAAAGCAGCAATCCCGGGTTTCAGGCCCGGAAAAGCCCCGGCTGGACTTATCAACAGAAAATACAGGTTACCCGTTTTAATTGAAGAGGTAAACAAACTTCTTTCAAAAAACCTGTCAGAATATCTTGTTGGAGAAAAATTGAATATTTTGGGTGAACCGCTTCCAAATGAAGAACAACAAAAAAATATTAATTGGGAAACCGATGAAAACTTCGAGTTTGCCTTTGATATTGCAATGTCACCCGAAATTAATTTTGTTCTCGACAATCAAACTGAAATAAAATATTACAAGATTGCCGTATCCGACAAAATGATTGATGAACAGGTTGAGATGGCGCAATCGCAACTGGGAGAAAACTTGCCCGATGACGAAATAAAAGATAACAGTTCGGTACGCGGAAATTTTGTTCAGCTCGACGAAAACGGCACTGAAATGGAAGCCGGAATTAAACCTGAAAATGTTTTGATTGCAATCGACATGATAAAAGACGAGGCGATTAAAAACAGTTTCATTGGTAAAAAGAAAGACGAAGTTGTTGTTTTCGACCCGGCAGTTGCCTTCGACAACAGGCACGAACTAAAACATATGCTGAAAATTAAACAGGAAGAAGCAGATGTTTTAAACAGTAACTTCAAATTTACAATTACCGAAATTTTAAAGTTTGAAAAAGCTGAACTTAACGAAGATCTTTTCAAAAAACTGTATGGCGAAGAAACCGAAATTAAAACCAACGAAGATTTCAGAAACAGGATAAAAGAAGAAATTGAAGCGAATCTGGTATATTCATCGAACCATAAATTTGCCATTGATGCACATGATAAACTGATCGAGCAAAATAACGTTGAACTTCCCGAAGCATTCTTAAAACGCTGGTTGATTGCAATTAACAAAGAATTAACAGTTGAACAAATTGAAAATGAATTTGACGCTTTTATCAGCGATTTAAAATGGCAGTTAATTAAAGATGCAATTATCAAAGAAAATGAATTGAATGTTTCTGCCGAAGAAGTACAGGCATTTGCTCTGCAGATGGCGCGCGCTCAGTACAATCAATACGGTATTTATGATATTCCGGAAGAACAGCTTGAATCGTTTGCTAAAATGATTCTTGAAAAACAGGAAGAGGCTGAACGAATTTATAAAAGGCTTTTTGAAGATAAGGTTATAAAGGTTGTAAAAGACAAAGTTACTGTTACAGAAACCGAAGTAAGCCAGGAAGAATTCAATGAACTGATGAAATAGCAAGGCTCTTATATTGCTCAAAAAGAAATAACATTTTGCTGAAAGAATCAGCAAGCAACTTTTTTGTAACTTTGTAACTCATTTTTTGTAAATGAAAATTACAAAGTTACTTTTTTAATAAAGCTTTAATACAATGGAAAATAACAACGAATTCAGAAAATATGCAGTTAAACATGCAGGTTTTAGCAGTTTAACCTTAGACAGGTTTAATTCACTGACCAATAACTATATTTCTCCCACAATTATTGAAGAGCGTCAGTTAAACATTGCCTCTATGGATGTGTTTTCGCGCCTTATGATGGACCGGATAATTTTTCTCGGAGTTCCAATTGATGATACAGTTGCAAATATCATCCAGGCTCAGTTATTATTTCTTGAATCGACTGACCCTACAAAAGACATTCAGATTTATATAAATTCTCCCGGCGGTTCAGTTCATGCAGGATTGGGAATTTACGATACCATGCAATATATAACGGCCAATGTTGCCACCATTTGTACAGGTATGGCGGCTTCAATGGCAGCAGTTTTACTAACTGCAGGTGAAAAAGGTAAACGAACAGCACTAACCCATTCAAGGGTAATGATACACCAGCCAATGGGCGGTGCATCCGGTCAGGCTTCTGAACTTGAAATAACTGTTCGTGAAATTATGAAATTGAAAAACGAACTCTACTCAATCATTTCCGAACACAGCGGAAAACCTTTGGAACAGGTTGAAAAAGATGCCGATCGCGATTATTGGATGACTTCTGCGGAAGCCGTTAAATATGGTATGATTGACGAAGTTTTGGTTAGAAATAAAAAATAATGTCGAAATTAAAATCAGATAAGTGTTCATTTTGCGGCCGCGAAAAAAACGAGGTTAATTTGTTGATTGCCGGTATTGACGGCCATATCTGCGACAGATGTGCAGAACAGGCTCATTCAATTATTCAGGAAGAAGTAAGGAAAGACAGTACTTTCGATCTGGACGGGGCCAAGCTTTTAAAACCAAAAGAGATAAAAGAATTTCTTGATCAATATGTAATCGGACAGGATCAGGCTAAAAAGATTTTGTCGGTATCAGTGTATAACCACTATAAAAGGCTTAGACAAGCGATTGATGCTGACGAAACAGAAATTGAAAAATCAAATATCATTCTTGTTGGCGAAACCGGAACCGGAAAAACATTGCTTGCAAGAACAATTGCGCGAATGTTACACGTTCCGTTTACAATCGTCGATGCTACTGTTTTAACAGAAGCCGGTTACGTGGGCGAAGACATTGAAAGTTTACTTACGCGACTTTTGCAGGCTGCTGACTATAACGTTGAAGCTGCCGAAAGAGGAATTGTTTTTATTGACGAAATCGACAAAATTGCCCGTAAAGGCGACAATCCCTCCATAACGCGCGATGTTTCAGGCGAAGGTGTTCAGCAGGGTTTACTAAAACTACTCGAAGGTTCGATCGTAAATGTTCCACCTCAGGGCGGGCGTAAACATCCGGAGCAAAAACTGATTCCGGTTGACACAAAAAACATACTTTTTGTGTGCGGTGGCGCCTTTGACGGAATTGAACGGAAAATTGCATCACGCCTGAACACTAAAGTAATTGGTTACAGCGCTGCAAAAGATGCCGACAGAATTGAACGCGAAAACTTATTACAATATATTGCTCCGCAGGATTTAAAATCTTTTGGTCTGATTCCTGAAATTATAGGCAGGTTGCCCGTTTTAGCTTATCTAAATCCATTAGACAAGCAAACACTTCGCAATATCTTAACCGAGCCAAAAAACTCAGTAATCAAACAATACAAAAAACTCTTCAAAATTGACGGTATTACACTTGAATTTGACGAAGAAGCGTTTAATTACATTGTTGACAAGGCCATTGAATTTAAACTGGGCGCCAGGGGTTTGCGTTCAATTTGCGAAAGTATTATGAATGATGCAATGTTTTATTCTCCTTCTGAAAAAATTGACAAACTGCACATAACAAAGGAATACGCCGAGAACAAATTGGAAGGGGCAAACATTCAACGGCTAAAAGCAAGTTAGACTAATTCTGGAGAAATAATATAATCTAAAATCCAAATTTCAAAACATTTTGAAATTTGGATTTTTTAGTTTTTTGGATTTTGTTATTTGAGATTTTCTACTCCTCCGGTTGATATCCGGTATCTTCCTTTAAATTGGTTTGCATAGATGCTGCAACCGCAAGTTCGTCGCAACGTTCATTAAGCGGGTTGTTTGCGTGGCCTTTTACCCATATAAATTTTACATTGTGCTTTTTATAAATTTCAAGAAAACGCAACCATAAATCGGGGTTCTTTTTGTCTTTAAACCGTTTTTTTACCCAGTTAAAAACCCAGCCTAATGTAACCGCATCGGCAACATATTTCGAATCGGTGTAAACGGTTACTTCACTTCCGGGTATTTTCAGCGTTTCAAGGGCAACAATAACAGCCAGCAATTCCATGCGGTTGTTTGTTGTATGTTTATATCCTTCCGACATTTCCTTTCTGAATTTACCCGAAATTAATATAATACCGTAACCTCCCGGCCCCGGGTTTCCGCGGGCAGCGCCATCCGTATAAATTGTAATTTGTGGTTTTTCCATTCTTAGTGCTTATTAAGTACAAAGAAGTTAGTAAAAAGTGGGAAATGCAAATTTTCTTCAACCTGCATGGCAGTGTGGAACCGCCTGCCGGATAAAAAAATCCCCGCCATTTATTTTGACGGGGATTTTAATTCTCCCCCCTTCCGGGGGCGCCAGAGGGGGCTTTTTATCTTACTATTTTCATTTCATCAACCAAATGCGTTGCACCGGCATAAACATCGATAACCCAAAGTACAAACCTGATATCGACATTTATACAACGCTGCAGTTCAGGCTCGAAAGCAATATCGCCGCTCATGGCTTCCCAGTTTCCATCAAAGGCAATACCGATTAATTCGCCATTTGCATTCATAACCGGACTGCCCGAATTTCCTCCTGTAATATCATTATTTGTTATAAAACATGCATGCAATTTTCCGTCTGCATCAGCATACTGTCCATAATTTTTTTCAAGTAAAAGACTTTTCATGCGGGCTGGAACATCAAATTCGTCATCTCCGGGAATTTCTTTTTCAAGATAACCGTCGGAAGTGGTGAAATAGTTGTAAATAACACCATCCCGGGGCGAATAATCTTTCACCTGGCCATATGTTAAACGCATTGTTGAATTTGCATCCGGATAAAAATTCCTGTTAGGTTGCATCTCCATCAATCCTTCAGCAAAAAGCCTTTCTCCTTCACTTCTCATTTTTAGATTTTCTCCTGCTTTTTCGCTAATCTCGCGGTATTTGGCAAAAATATCAGCTGCTGCAGATAAAGCCATATCTTTTTTCAGAACCTTTAATGACGGGTTATCCAGAAATGCTTTTAACTCTTCTTTACTATCGAAAATTGAATTTTCAAACAGCTTTTTGGCATATTTCTCATAATCGCCTTTGTACTTTTTCTGAACGGTTGAATAAAACCCGGGATAATACTGTGGTGCATTTTTATCGGCAAACAATTTTAACAAGGTACCAACAACTTTTTGATCGGTTGCTGCATCGTAATCTTTAAAATACTCGTCAAGGCTTTTTTCCATTGAACTTATTACCCGATCAATTTTGTCTTTGTTCTCCTCAGGTTTTTCAAGGAGTTCCAGTAAAGATTGGGCGCGACTTGCAAACATAAAAATTTCGGGACCACGCAAAAGAGCTTCTCCAACATAGGCTCTGGCTTTATCAATTTCCTGATTTTTAAATGAATTTTCAATCATCGAAAGTGCGTTGCCATATTTTTCCTTACGGCCATTATCGGCATTTACCCAGTCGGTAAATTCCTTTTCAATTGCCTGCTTTTTATCAATAACTTTCAGGTTTGTTAAACCTTTATTTTGTCCGATGCTGTATTTGTAATAGTTCGAGCTTCGTGCATGTTTTGATGCATACTGAATCCGGGCTTTTTGGCTTGTACTCATGTAATCGCCCCAAATATCGAGCAATTTCTCACGTACATCAATTCTAACTTCGTTTGTAACATCCATTATGCTTTTAACACCGAATGAAGTTTCATAACGGTTTGTACGGCCGGGATATCCCATTACCATTGCAAAATCGCCCTCTTCAACACCTTTTAACGATATTGGCAAAAAATGTTTTGGCTGGTAAGGAATATTATCTTTTGCATATTCAGCAGGTTTCCCATCGGGGCCGCAATAAACCCTGAACATCGAAAAATCGTTTGTATGACGCGGCCACATCCAGTTGTCAGTATCGCCGCCAAATTTTCCCAAAGCCTGTGGCGGCGCTCCAACCAAACGGATATCTTTAAATGTTTCAACAACAAAAAGGTAGTATTTATTCGAACTGAAAAAGCTGCGTACATACGTTTCGTAATGTGTATCGCCTTTGGCTTTTTCTTCAAGTTCAGCCGAAACCCTGCGTACAATTTTACCCCGTTCTTCATCACTTGTTGCATCGGTAACATCGGCTAAAACCTGCGCGGTAACGTCTTCAACACTAACAAGAAATGTTACTGTTTTGCCCGGATTAGGTAGTTCTTCTTCACGCGACATGGCCCAAAAACCGTTCTGCAAATAATCGTGTTCAACACTCGAATGTTGCTGTATTTCGCCAAAGCCACAGTGGTGATTAGTAAGCAATAGTCCGTCTTTCGACACCAGTTCTGCTGTGCACGAACCACGATCAAGCGCTACCACCGCATCTTTCAGGCTCGAATTGTTGATACTGTATATATCTTCAGCGCTCAATTTAAAACCTTCTTTCTGCATTTCTGCAATGTTCAGTTTATTAAGCAGTGAGGGCAGCCACATCCCTTCATCGGCCACTGCCCATCCGTAAAACATCACAGTAAGTAGCAGTACTAAATTTAATTTTCTCATGTTTTAATCTTTTCTATAGGAGTTTGCAAATATAATTTTTCATGTTGCACATTTATGTGATAAATGTCTTTTTTATTACTCATTTCTGTATCCTTCTTTTATTCCAACTAAAACGGATAAGGTTTTCGGCGATTCAGACTGGGTTCCGATCTGCCCGGATAAGTAAATTTCAGCTCCCGGATAAAGTTTTACCCCTCCCGGATAACCTGATGACCCTCCCGGATTGCTGTTTTTTTGAAAACGGATAGGGTTTCCTGCTGCCCGGATAGGGTTACGAGCCATCCGGATTCAATTTCCCGGCTCCCGGATAGGGTTTTACCCCTCCCAGATTGCCTGATGACCTGCCCGGATAGGGTATTGACCCGCCCGGATAACCTTTTACCAACCTGTTCAGTTTCAGTTTTGCCGAAAATATATTGTGAAAGCAGCATAAAGTGAAGATTTTATCGGGTAGATTGTTAAAATCACAGCTCAGTTTTATCTTCCCTCACTTTAGTCCCGAAGTGGTTAAAAAATTATAAACCACATGATTGTTTATCAATTCTTTCTAAATTTGTGCCGCTTAAAAACAAAGCTGTGGCAGAAAAAAAGAAACGTATTTTTTTTGATAAATTAAACGACCAGTATCGGCTGACAATTTTCAACGATTCAACTTTTCAATCGGTTTGGAGCATAAAACTTACGCGCTTAAAGGTTTTTACAATTGTCAGCGTGGCCTCATCAATCATTGTTATTCTTGTTACATTTCTTATTGCAGCAACCGGTTTAAAGGAATATATTCCCGGTTACCCCGATGCAAAACAACGGCAAATGATGGTTGACAATGCCTTAAAAGTCGATTCTCTTGAAATTGAACTTACAAAACGTGATGAGTTTTTTAAAGGGATAAAAGCAATTATTTCAGGCGAAACTCCCGAAGACAATATTGTTGTTGACACTTCTTCTGAATTGTACGACGTAAATTTTAACCAATATAACCACGACTCCATTTTTCAGGATAATTTACTGGCTGAACAGTTGAGTTTATCAATTCAAAATAACTCGCGAAAAAAGACTGAATTGAGCGAAATGCATTTTTATGTACCTGTAAAAGGTATTGTTACAAACCATTTCAATATGTCATCGGACCATGTTGGGGTTGACCTCGTCAGCGATCCAAACGCAAGGATTTCGTCGGTTTTGGACGGAACGGTAATTTTTTCGGGCTGGACACTCGAAACAGGCTACGTAATGTACATACAGCACGAGGCTGATTTGGTTTCGGTGTACAAACACAATGCTGAATTGTTAAAATCAACAGGCGATAAAGTTAGGGCAGGAGAAGCAATTGCAATTATCGGCAACTCGGGCGAACTTACAACCGGGCCGCACCTGCATTTCGAACTTTGGCACCGTGGAAATGCCATTAATCCTGAACAGTATATCGATTTTTAGTATATGAAAAAACGCATTGCCATTCTTGGTTCAACCGGGTCTATCGGAACACAGGCCCTCGAAGTAATTCAGCAAAACCCTGAAAAGTTTGAAGTTGAAGTGCTTACCGCAAACAATAATGTAGATATACTGATCGGGCAGGCTAAAAAATTTCAACCCAATGCTGTTGTAATTGCAAACCCTGATAAATATAATTACGTTTCGGAAGCATTAAAAAACGAACCCATAAAAGTTTATGCAGGCGCTGATGCGTTAAACCAGGTAGTTCAGATGGAAACCATTGATTTGGTGCTGACCGCCATGGTAGGCTATTCAGGATTAATTCCAACCTACAATGCTATAAAAGCCGGAAAAAATATCGCTCTCGCCAACAAGGAAACATTGGTAGTTGCCGGCGAAATAATCACTAAAACCGCACTCGAAAAAAAGGTTGAAATACTTCCGGTTGATTCTGAACACTCTGCCATTTTCCAATGTTTGGTTGGCGAATTCATGAACCCCATCGAGAAAATATACCTCACCTGTTCGGGCGGCCCGTTTCGGGGAAAAACCGAAAAAGAGTTACAACATGTAACAGTTGAAAATGCGTTAAATCACCCAAACTGGGCAATGGGTGCAAAAATCACAATCGATTCGGCGACATTGATGAACAAAGGATTTGAAATGATTGAAGCGTGCTGGCTGTTTGGCTTAAATGCTTCAAAAATTGATATTATTGTGCACCCGCAATCCATAATCCATTCAATTGTTCAGTTTGAAGACGGCTCGATGAAAGCACAAATGGGATTACCCGATATGAAATTGCCCATTCAGTATGCGATGGGATTTCCTTCACGAATTAAAAACGATTATCCCCGGTTCAACTTCATCAACTACCCCACCCTGAGTTTTGAACCGCCAAATACAAAAATTTTTCGTAACCTTGCACTCGCCTTTGAAGCAATAAAAATGGGGGGTAACATGCCCTGTATTCTAAATGCAGCAAACGAAGCAGTGGTTGAGGCCTTTTTAAATGGTAAAATAACTTTTCTGCAAATGCCGGCAATAATTGAACAAACCATGCAAAAAGTTGTCTTTGTTCAAAACCCGGCAATGGAAGATTTAATACAAACAAATGCCGAGGCACGAAACAGAACAATGTTATTGATTGAAAATAGAAAATAGGAGATAAAAATTTAATGGATACGATATTAATTAAGACTGCACAATTACTTTTAAGCCTTTCGATACTTGTGGTATTGCACGAATTTGGGCATTTTATGTTTGCCCGGTTGTTTAAAACCCGGGTCGAAAAGTTTTATTTGTTTTTTAATCCCTGGTTTTCACTTTTTAAAGTTCAAAAAGGTGAAACCGAATATGGAATTGGCTGGGTTCCCCTGGGCGGCTATGTTAAAATTTCGGGGATGATTGACGAATCAATGGACAAGGAAGCAATGAAACTGCCTCCGCAACCATACGAATTCCGTTCAAAACCGGCATGGCAACGATTGTTGATTATGCTTGGCGGCGTACTCATGAATTTTTTGTTTGCAATGCTGATTTACATTGGAATTATGTATGCCTGGGGTGAAGAATTCCTGCCTACTGAAAATGTTGTTTATGGAATTCAGGTTGACGAAGTTGGTAAGCAGGTAGGCTTCCAAAACGGCGATAAAATTCTGACACTCGACAATCATTATATTGAAAACTTCGGTAAAATTCTTCCAACAATTGTTCTTGATGATATTAAAACAGTTCAGGTTGAAAGAAACGGACAAAAAGTTGACGTTGAAATTTCTTCGGCAGATTTGGCGCTTCTGTTAAAAAGCAAAGAGCCGATATCCATAAGAAAACCTTTTATTGTTCAGGTGGGTAAGATTGCGAAGAACTCGCCCGCCGAAAAAGCAGGTCTGAAAAAGGGCGATCAGTTTGTTGCTGCTGATGGAAATAAATTTGAGTATTACGACCAGTTCTCTGAATATTTAAACAGCAAAAAGGAATCGGAAATTAACCTTGAAATAATTCGGGATGGAGTTAATGTCGAAAAAACTGTAAGCGTTGATAAAAACGGAATGCTGGGAATTGGCGTAGTTTTTACCGATTTAAGCATGTTCGAATTTAAGACGTTGAAATACGGATTTCTTGAATCAATTCCGGCTGGAATTAAAAGGGGAACAAAAACAGCCGTTGACTATTTAAAACAGTTTAAACTAATTTTTAATAAAGAAACAAAGGGTTACGAGTCGCTTGGAGGTTTTGCCACCATTGGAAACATTTTTCCCGGAAGCTGGGATTGGTATTCATTTTGGAACATGACAGCTTTCATATCAATTATACTTGCCATTATGAATTTGTTGCCAATCCCGGCGCTTGATGGCGGGCATGTAATGTTTCTGTTTGGAGAATTAATCACAGGTCGCAAACCGGGCGAAAAGTTTCTGGAATATGCCCAAATTGCAGGAATGATATTGCTTTTGGCATTGGTACTTTATGCAAATGCCAACGATGTAATTAAATTGATAAACGGGACATTCTAATTAAAAAAATTCTATTTTTGTAGAAATCATTTATATCATCATATCATGAATTTATTTATAATCGCAGGTTTTATTGGACCACAGGAAATTATCATCATATTAATTATCGTTCTTTTACTTTTTGGCGGTCGTAAAATCCCGGAGTTAATGAAAGGACTTGGAAAAGGGATGAGCGAGTTTAAAAAAGCCAGCAAAGGAGATGACGAAGAGGATATCAAATCGAATCCTGATAAAATTGAGAGATAATCTAATATCTGATATATTCGGGAATCCTGATTCTGTAGTACAAGAATCAGGATTTTTTTATGGTAAAGTTTTTGTAGTGGAATAACTTCAAAAACTAAAAAATATAACTATGAAACGAAATCTGTTTTTACAATTTGCAGGAGCAATTCTTTTAGTCATTATGCAATCCTGCTCTAACGAACCGGTTCTTCATCAAAACATTACAGGACAAGCCAACGAATTGGTAATCATTATTTCTAATGATGCATGGAACGGTAAACCCGGTGATTTACTGCGGGAAAAATTAGGACAGGATCAAATTGCTTTACCACAGCAGGAACCGGTTTTTGATTTGATAAATGTACCACATGAAGCATTTAAAAAGATTTTCAGGAGTGCGCGAAATATCATTCAAACTTCAATATCAGAGAACACTGAAACACCGGGAATTACGATGAAAGATGATGTTTGGGCATATCCGCAGGCAGTTGTTGAAATAAAGGCAAAAAATGCGGAGCAATTTGAAGAAATATTTAACCAGAACAGTGATAAAATTTTATCGTTTTTTATTGCTGCTGAAAAGGAAAGGTTAACAATGAATTACCAAAAATATTATGAAAAAACAGTTTACAACGCGTTAAATAAAGATTTTGGTGTAACAATGACAGTTCCTCCGGGATTTGTAATTGCCCGTCAGAAAGATAATTTTATCTGGATCAGGTATGAAACACCTGAAATTTCGCAGGGTATTGCAATTTATACTTTCCCATATATTTCAGATTCAACTTTTACCGTTAACTATTTAGTTGCAAAAAACGATAGCACACTCGAAGTAAATATCCCCGGTCCAACCGAAGGAAGTTACATGGCTACCGAAAAAAGCCTTGATCAGGTACTTACCGTGCTTGAGCACAATAAAAATTACGCAACAGAAATGCGGGGGCTGTGGCGAACAGAAAATGATTTTATGGGTGGGCCGTACATTTGTCTGGCAGAACTGGATGCTTCCAATCAACGTGTAATTGTTGCATTTGGCTACGTTTATGCGCCGAGCAAGGAAAAAAGAAATTTATTGCAACAGGTTGAGTCGATGATTTACTCGTTGAAGATGAATAATCAGACAGAAAACGATAAAATTAACAGTCAGGTTAAAATGGGGAATTGAACCAGCTCAGAGTTCAGAGTTCAGAGTTCAAAGTTTAGAGATTAAAGAATAAGCTCCGGAAAATACGATTTTTCGGAGCTTATTTTTGTTTCAATACTTAACTCAATAAATCTTAAAACTTCTTTTAAAATACTGCTTTTACAATCTCCTTTACATTATCAGAAACACCGTAAGTGTAAATATGCAACGAAGGAGCATTATTGGCAACCAAATCCTTCGACTGATAAATTGCCCACTCAGTTCCAACCCTGGAAGCATCGGCATTTGTTTTACATTTAG
>DAOPKR010000047.1:2910-9117 GCA_035391305.1 Draconibacterium sp. | reverse complement strand
TAAATTGCCCACTCAGTTCCAACCCTGGAAGCATCGGCATTTGTTTTACATTTAGCAAGTTCAGCTGCCAGATCATCCGGAATATCGATACTGAAAATTTTAGGCAGCACGGTTAACTGGTTTACAAGATTAATTGGTTTTATGCCCGGAATTATCGGTACTGCGATCCCGATCTCGCGGCATTTTTTCACAAAATCGAAATAAACCTGGTTATCAAAAAACATTTGTGTTACAATATAGTCGGCGCCCGCATCCACTTTTTGTTTTAAATGAAGCAAATCCTGTGCTTTATTCGGAGCTTCAAAATGTTTTTCAGGATATCCGGCAACACCAATACAGAAATCAAGAGGAAGGCTGTTTTTTAAATCATCTTCAAGATATTTTCCTGCTCCCAAATCCTTCATTTGCAAAACGAGTTCAAGAGCGTTGGCATTCCCGTTTTTTTCGGGTTGAAAAACATGCTGGTTTTTTGTTCCATCGCCACGGAGCGCCAAAACATTTTTGATCCCCAGAAAATTTAAATCGATTAAAACATGCTCGGTTTCGCTTTTTGTAAACCCGCCACATAAAATATGGGGAACAACCGGTATTCCGAATTTATGTTGAATAGCTGCAGCAATTGCCACTGTTCCGGGCCTCTTCCGAACTGTACGTTTCACTATCGAACCATCGGGCAATTCTTTAAATTCAAGTTCGTCACGATGAGTTGTAATGTTTATATATTTCGGATCGTATTCAGTCAGGTTTTCAATGGTTTGGTACAATTTACCTGCATCGTTACCTTTTAGCGGCGGTAAAAGTTCAAAAGAAAAAACAGTTCTTTTTGCGTTATTAATTATGTCAATTACTTTCATCTCGTTTTAATTGTTAATTCTGTATGGTATTCGATGGAACTCGCTATATAATGAATTTATCTGTGTGATCTTTTTACTGATAGCTCGTTTCATTACGATTATTTAAATGTATCCTCAATTTTCTTTTGTGCTTTGTTGATTTCGCGGTTCACACCTTTTTCTACCGAATTGTTAAACTGAAATATCATGTCGAGCGCAAGCATGGCAATCATTCCGAGAATGAAATACAGTATTTTGTGCCAGATGTTACCTTTTTTACTTTTCATTTAATTTTGATTTAGAAGCTGTAAAAATACAAAAAAGTGTGTTTTTCTGATGGTTCAGATAAAATGGTTGCAGAATATTAATTAATGCTTATTTCATGGTACTTTTTACAGAAACTTATTCATTGATTCATTTAAACGAGCGCTTATAAAAATATTGAAAACAGTGAGTATTACGAATGCAATCATTGCTGTTAAAACCCCGGTTTGATTTAAGCCAAAAACAAAAATAATCCCCGAAATCTGTCCCACCATTAAAATTAATCCCTGCGAGGTAGATTCAGGTGCCGGGTAACTTTTTTCAGCGCCATATTGAAAACCGATTGGACCGGCGCTCATAATAAAAAACCCAAAAATAAAAGCCGAAATCAACATTGGTACGAACTCATTAAAAACAGTTAATCCAATTAAACCGGGGAGCATAAAAATTATACAAGCCACAATAAACGGTTTTCTTTTTCCAGTTTTATCAGAAAAAGGCGGCAAAATAAGTGCACCCAAAATACCTCCAATCAGCATTATTCCACCAACCATTCCGGTTTGTTCCATGGTTAGTTTATTGCAAATTTGATCAATACAGGTGCTAACTGCATTAAAAATTCCAAGCCCAATAAAAAATAGCATGAATAACAACTGCATGTCCTTTATTTTGAAAATCTCAGTAATCCCTTTTAGAGGACTTGTTCTGTGAAGAAATTCTTCAGAAGAAGGCGGAGTTGGTGGTTCTTCGCGAATAAAAATTAATAATAACACAGAACCTGCAACCGAGATAATTCCATAAATCCACAGCATTCTTTCAATCCCGTTAATTGAAGTTGAAATAAGAAGAGGCGTAACTGCAAGAGCGATGACAATTCCAATATATTGTGCGAGCGAGCCAAGTCCGGCCACAGTTGCACGTTCATTTACAGGAAACCATTTTGCACCTACTTTAGTAACCGCATTCAAAATAAATGGCTGAGCAACCGCAAGCCCGGTTTGTGCAATGGTTACAATCAGTAAATTATCGGAACCCCAGGCTTTTAGGCCACCAAATAAACCCGTGAACAACGCACCGATCACTAATCCTGTTTTCAAGCCCCGGGTATCGATAATAATTGATGCCGGAATACTCATCACAATAAAAACAATCATATAAATCATTGCCAGAAAATCAATTTTTAGCGCCGAAGTTTGATAAAATTCCTGCGCGGCTCCAGAAACGGAAGCAAATGTTAGCCACTGAATTTCAATGATTACTGTTATCAGAAAATAGACTGACAGAATCAACCAGCGATAAGGATAAACTTTGATTTCGGTTTTGTTCATTTTTGATTGAATATGGACCATTTACAAATAACCAACAAGATTGTAAAAAAACAACGAGAATGTAAAATCAGTTATTAGCTTTCAATGTTGCCATTAATTTTTTACCCTGAAAATCTAAAGTTTAACTTTAGATTTTCAGGGTAAAACAATTTATTGACTTACAAAAAATGCTACCAAAAATATGCGGCACCTTTATTACTCTATTTATAATTTAAATTGGCAGGCATAAATTTTTCGATAAATTCAACTGTTTCACCTTTTCGCCGGGCATAATCTTCTACCTGGTCTTTACCAATTTTTTCGAGGCTGAAATAGCGCGATTCAGGATGCACAAAAAATTCACCTGAAACCGATGCATTTGGGTACATTGCAAAATGTTCTGAAAGTGTAACCCCAATTTCTTCAGCCTGTAAAAGGTCGAAAAGGTTCTTTTTCTCAGAATGCTCGGGACAGGCCGGATAACCCAGTGCGGGTCGGATACCCTGGTAATTTACTTTTAGCAGATCGTCCTGGGTAAGGTTTTCGTCAGGAACATAACCCCAGTATTCTTTTCGAACCTGAAGGTGCAGTAATTCGGCAAAAGCTTCAGCCAGCCTGTCAGCAAGCGCTTCCAGCATAATTGCTTTGTAGTCGTTGTTATCGGCACGGTAAGCATCTTTCCATTTTTCAATACCAATTCCACCGGTTGTAACAAAACCTCCGCAATAATCAATTTTACCCGATTCAAGCGGCGCTACAAAATCGGATAGACAGAAATTGGGGATTCCTGGTTTTTTCAGTTCCTGCTGGCGAATGTGGTAAAACCGCCCAATTTCTTTCTGACGTGATTCATTTTCATATAAAACAATATCATCACCATCAGCATTTGCCGGCCAAATCCCTATTACCGCGTTGGCTTTCAACATTTTCTTTTCTATAATTTCATCTAAAAATTCATTGGCTTCGGCATACAATTTTTTAGCTGCTTCGCCTTGTTCCCCATCGTTAAAAATTTGGGGATAATGGCCTTTTAAACCCCAGGTAATAAAAAAGAAGGTCCAGTCGATATATTCACGCAACTCCGAAATAGGATAGTCGATTATTTGTTTTATGCCCAAAAAATTGGGTTTGTAAATTGGAGTATTGTCCCAGTCGATTTTGAATTTATTTCTTCGGGCCTGTTCCAGGGTAAGGTAGTTTTTTGGTTTTCTGCTTCCCTGAAAGCTTCGGATTTCAGCATAATCTGCTTTTACTGCATCAAGATATTTCTGATTTTTTGCAATGAGGTTTGAAACAACATTCACAGCAAGCGAAGCATCTTTTACATGAATTACAGGGTGCGAATATTCAGGCTCAATTTTAACTGCAGTGTGTATTTTTGAAGTAGTAGCCCCGCCAATCAATATCGGAATATCAAGTCCGCGCCGTTCCATTTCACGTGCAACATCGGCCATAATCTCCAAAGATGGAGTAATCAGTCCGCTCAATCCAATCACATCAACTTTTTCCTGAGTTGCCGTTTCAATTATTTTTTCGGTAGGGACCATAACTCCCAAATCGATAATATCAAAATTATTGCAAGCCAGCACGACGCCAACTATATTTTTACCAATGTCGTGTACATCACCTTTCACGGTTGCCATCAACACTTTATTCCGTTTGTCAACCGTTTTGTATTTTGCTTTGTCGGCTTCAATATAAGGCAGCAAATAGGCAACAGCTTTTTTCATAACCCGTGCTGATTTTATTACCTGTGGCAGGAACATTTTTCCGGCGCCAAACAAATTGCCAACCACGTTCATCCCATCCATTAACGGGCCTTCAATTACATTTAATGCAGGCTGGTAAATTTTTACTGCTTCGGCCATGTCTTCATCAACAAATTCAGGAAAACCTTTTACAAGTGCGTGTTCAATTCGTTTTTCCAAAGGTAGTTCGCGCCACTGATCTTTTTTACCCTCTTTTTTGTCGCCAATTTTTAGTTGTTCGGCAAATTCCAGCATTCGTTCGGTGGCATCGGGCCGGCGGTTCAGAATTAAATCTTCACATTTTTCGAGTAAATCATTAGGTATTTCATCATAAATCTGCAGCATTCCGGGATTTACAATTCCCATGTCAAGTCCGGCTTTTATTGCATAGTAAAGAAAAACTGAGTGCATTGCTTCGCGAACAACATCGTTTCCGCGGAATGAAAATGAAACATTGCTGATTCCGCCACTAGTTTTGGCGTGTGGTAAATTTTCCTTTATCCACCTCACCGAATCAATGAAATCGACTGCATAACTGTTGTGTTCTTCCAGCCCCGTTCCGATGGTTAAAATATTTGGGTCGAAAATGATATCCTGCGGCGGAAACCCGACTTTTTCGGTCAGGATTTTATATGCACGGCTACAAATTTCTTTTCGGCGTTCAAGGTTATCAGCCTGACCAACTTCATCAAAAGCCATAACAACCACTGCAGCGCCAAAACGTTTTATCACTTTTGCCTGCTGAATAAAAGTTTCTTCGCCTTCCTTTAAGCTGATTGAATTTACGATTGCCTTTCCTTGCAGGCATTTTAACCCGGCTTCGATTACTTTCCATTTTGATGAATCAATCATCACCGGAAGTTTTGCAATATCAGGTTCGGCCATCAGTAAATTCAGAAAACGCACCATTTCCTTTTCGGCATCGAGCATTGCATCATCAAGATTTACATCTATTACCTGCGCGCCCTCATCAACCTGTGCACGCGCAACTGAAAGCGCTTCTTCAAATTTTTCTTCACGTATTAACCGTGCAAATTTTCGTGATCCTGAAACATTGCAGCGCTCGCCGATATTAACAAAATTTGTTTCTTCGGTAAGTGTAACGGGCTCCAACCCGCTTAAACGCGTATAAATTTGGGGTTTAACAACTTTATGTGGCTGTGCCTTTTCTGCAATTCGGGAAAACTCGTGAATGTGGTTTGGAGTCGTACCACAACAACCTCCAATTATATTTACAAAATTATTATCGAGATAATCCTTTAAGAATCCGGCCATCATTTCAGGTGTTTCGTCATATTCGCCAAACTGGTTGGGTAAACCTGCATTAGGGTGAGCACTGATATGGAACGGCGCTTTTTTGGAAAGTTCCTGTACATAAGGCCGCAAATCTGTCGCGCCAAGCGAACAGTTCAGTCCGATACTCAACAAATCGACATGAGAAACCGAGTTTAAAAAAGCCTCAACTGTTTGGCCTGAAAGTGTACGCCCGCTGGCATCGGTAATAGTTCCCGAAATCATTAGCGGAAGTCTTATATTGCGGGTTTCCAGCGCTTCTTCAACTGCAAAAATAGCTGCTTTGGCATTTAGTGTGTCGAAAATTGTTTCTATTAAAATTAAATCAACGCCGCCATCCAAAAGCCCTTCGAGTTGCACACGGTAAGCTGCTTTCATTTCATCGAAAGTAACTGCGCGGTAACCGGGGTCGTTTACTTCGGGTGATAAAGAAAGGGTTTTGTTGGTTGGCCCCAGCGAGCCGGCAACAAAACGCGGTTTCGACGGATTTTGAGCTGTAAACTCATCTGCAACTTTTTTTGCCAGTTCTGCTGACGCTTTGTTCATTTCGTAAACAAACTCTTCGGTATGGTAATCTGCCTGCGAAATTGGTGTTGCGTTAAACGTATTGGTTAACAGAATATCAGCACCTGCCTCCAAATATTTTGTATGTATTTCAATAATAATTTCTGGGTAAGTAATCGATAAAATATCGTTATTACCTTTTTGGTCATACGGAAAATCTTTCAACCGTTCGCCATGGTAATTAGCTTCAGTTAATTT
>DAOPKR010000047.1:0-2810 GCA_035391305.1 Draconibacterium sp. | reverse complement strand
TTACTTCAAAATTCTAATTTCATTCTCCCCTTTTATCCCAACTTTATCTTCACAAACAATTAACATTGAAAGAATTTCAGGATGTATTTCAGATTGGTTAATCACCTTTTCAACATCATTTGGCGACTTTACTTTGTTACCAAATGCGGTCGCAAAAGCATCAGCAAGTAAAACATCCCCGCAAACCACAACCACAGCATCCGCTTTTCCAAAACTTAATGACGGGCCAACGGTTCCGGCTGATGTACAAATTCCGAGTTTACTTTTTTCAGGTGGAATTACAAGCCCGATCCTTTCCGACAAAATTGATTCACCTGCAAAAACTGATAGTACAAGTTCATTTTTTAAAAGAACGTAAATGTCGCCGCCGTTTTCAATAACCATTTCCTCTATCGAAAAGTTTTGTAAAAGTGCCTCGCCAACTTCGCGGGCAAACAATCCGGCAACAGTTGACATTGGCCCGATTCCGGCCCGTCCTGCTGCCACCGCCATTTCAATTGCTTCTTTGGGAGCAATTTCTGAAGGCTGAAAAGGTTTCAGGCTTTTTTTGAAAAACGGTTCGTTTGCAATGTACTGATCCAATATTCCGCGTAAACTTTTAATTTTTTCAAAAGCAACTGCTTTCATTTCGGGTTGAAATGAATCAGGATCAACGCCAATCCACAAATCGGTTTCGAGGTGAGCTACTTCAAAACCGGCAAAACGTAAAGTATTGAATTGTGATCGGTAAGTACGTGGCTGAAAACCTCCCTCTCCCAGCAAATTTTTAAAAGGCTGATTCATACTTTAATGTATCATTTCACCAAAATTCATTTCCAAAACTATCTAAAATCAATTTCAAACAAATGCAACGGACAGGCAGGGATACATAATTCGCAAACCACACATTTTTCCTTGTCGAATTCAAGTTTCCACGAATCGGGGTTCATTGTCAGCGAACCCGCAAAACAAACAGCTGTGCAATTGCCACAATCAATACATTTTTCCTGCTTAAAATGAATACGTTTATCAAGCGATTCGCAAATGATGTTTTGTTTGTTGAGGTATTCAACGCCCTTCTCAATATTTTCTTTTTTCCCTTGAAGTTCAAGCAGAAGGCTACCGCGTTTTCCCGGATAAACTTCAGCTTTCAGAATGTTTATGCGAATATCATAATCTTTTACAAGGTGGTAGCTAAATGGTTTATCACCGCTGTCGGGCGGAAAATTCAGGACAAATCGTTTTTTAATCATTGCCGGCCTCCGTTTCTTTTAAGCTTTTTAACGAGGTATTTTGAGGAAACATTTGAACTGGTTTACTTATTTCAAATTGCCCGTTTTGGAGCCAAAGTTTTAATTCACCGGCAATTTTTCGTGCTTTTGAAAGACTTGAAACCGGCGCTGTCCGTACTTTTTTCCCTGCAATTTTTATTGTTCCCGATTGCAGTTCACTATAGGTTACCTGCCCCAGCTTTGGAGTTCCCTGTGTTCCGTAATCAAGCACCGAAGTTTCAATCTGATTGTTGTTTATTGAAACTCTCCGGGCCATTTCAACATCAAGAATTGGGATAGGTATTCCAATTCCCACAAACAAACTTACCCCGTATTTATCATAGTAAGCCGCCTGCAAATATTCCGGTGACATTTCTTTCAAATTCCCCATTACTGCAATTGTTGCCGAATTTGAAACCGGGATGCCAAACTCATTTTTTGGTTTCGAAGTATTAAATTGAGTACCAGGCCAAACCACAAAACCCTGCGTCCCACCTAAAAAAATACGGGTTCCCAAACCAATTGTCCGAAACTCGGGATCGTTTAACAACGGGCTTAATTCGCCCGAAGTTGAATAGGTGGCATTTCTTAAATTAGGGAGTAAAGTTCCCATATATGTGTGAATCATTTTTTTGGTTGAATTCACAGCAACATTATAATTCTGGTAAGCATTTCGAGGGTTGAAAAGCGTGAATTCGTTGATTGTGTCGATATTTATTTTAGTTCGAATATGTTTCTTCGGGTAACAATCAGTCCCTTTTCCCCAGGCTTCCAGCAACACATCATTACCTTCGAGTAAATCCTGAATTACGTGTGCACCTCCGTAGGTTGGGTTATCGGGATCGCATGCGGTAGCACCAATATAAGAATCTACAGCAGCCAATCCTTCGTAACACGGAACGCCATTTAACCTAATTTTTTCCATTCTGATGGGTGGGTTTGAATGGCCAAAGTTTATAATTGCTCCTGACGAACACATTGCACCAAAAGTAGCTGTAGTAACCACATCCACCTTTTCAAGAATATCTTCGGGCGAACATTCGAGCGCCATTTTTGCGACTTCCTCTGCAGTTAAAATAACCGCCTTACCTGATTTTAGTTTCAGGTTAATTTCTTCGTAAGTTTTTGTTTTTTGCATTTCTAAAAATGATTGTTTTTATTTTATAATTCCGTTTCCGGCCGGGTTTTGGCACCTTTCCATCACACAACTGACGGATGGATGGTTGCCAGAGTTTCGCTGAGCCCGCTCTCTCCACTCTTCTGTATAAGCAAACATTCCTATTTGACAGGTTGCAAATTTAGTTGAAATTGGTTCAAATCAAATATTATTTCAATTGTCGCTAATATTCGTAGAAAACGTAAAAGAATTTCGGAAAATATATTTGTGTAATTTCGGTTAATGTTGTAAACTTGCACTCCGAATTTCGAAGAAAAGATTGAAAAGTTTCAGCCCGAAACTTTTAACTTTAAATTCGAAACTCATCGGGGCCTATAGCTCAGTTGGTTAGAGCACCTGACTCATAATCAGGTGGTCCCTGGTTCAAGCCCAGGTGGGCCCAC
>DAOPKR010000046.1:8008-28787 GCA_035391305.1 Draconibacterium sp. | reverse complement strand
CCGCATTTATTGCTTCTTCAATATCGCCTTCCTCCAGAATATTTTTCATTCGTTGCGCATGGTATGCCCAAATACCGGCATAAAAATCGGCTTGCAATTCCAGCCTGACGTTTTGATCATTAAACTGTTTTTCACTTACCTGACCGCGCAATTGATGCACCTGATCGAGCACACCCAGTTGTTTTTGAACGTGGTGCCCCACCTCATGTGCCACAATATATGCAACTGCAAAATCGCCTTGTGCGCCCAAACGTTGCTGGAGTTGTTCCAAAAAATTCAAATCGATATATACTTTTTCATCGCCGGGGCAATAAAACGGGCCGGTTGCAGACTGTGCAAAACCACAGGCCGATTCGGTTGCAGTACTAAAAAGTACCAAAGTGGGTTCGCGGTAAGTTAACCCAGAATCATCAAAAAGCTTGTGCCAAACATCTTCTGTGTCAGCCAAAACAACACTTACAAATTCAGTTAATTCCTGTTCATGGGCATTGGGCTGGTAATCGGTTGATGTTTCTGTGGCGCTTTGCTGGTTTTGCATTATATTCATCACTTCCGATGGATCACCACCCAAAAGCCAAACGATTAAAACTATAATAATAGTGCCGATTCCACCACCAATTCCTACTTTCCGACCGGAACTCATTCCGCGCCGGTCTTCAATATTCGAGCTTTGTCTTCTACCTTTGTAACGCATGTCTTATCAACTTTATAATTCAACATAAAACTTTAAAACCCCCATTTAAAACTTATTCAAAAAGTAATTAAAAATAAAAATAATTACCGACTAATTGATATTGTGTTTTTACATTCATTCAGGTTAAAAAATATTGCTGATAAAGATTTAAGCACGATTCACCAAGTATTATCAAAGGCATAATTTTTGTTAGTTGCGACCGAAACATTT
Organism: Draconibacterium sp.; assembly: GCA_035391305.1. Lineage (GTDB taxonomy): Bacteria > Bacteroidota > Bacteroidia > Bacteroidales > Prolixibacteraceae > Draconibacterium. The sequence continues at coordinate 27,883 of DAOPKR010000046.1, read as the reverse complement.
CAACAATTAAAAAACCAGGTAGTGAAGTCATTTTTTCTGTCCTTTTTGATTCTGTTCTCATTTGTTCAAATTAAAGCCCAAATCATTCAGGTAGTTAATGCAAAAACCGGACAACCGATTGAAGGGGTGCTGCTTTTTACTGAAGTTTATTCAACCCAAACCGATAATTTGGGAAAGGCCAAAATCGATAATTTTTCACTGGCTGACCAAATTCATTTTCAACATTCATCATATACCAGATTTCAAATTGAAAAAGCCAAAATTATGAAACATGGTAATATTATTTGGTTGAAGGAAGATCCAATCCGGCTCACAGAAATTGTAATTTCGGCAAACCGCTGGGAACAATCGAAAGCTGAAATTCCAAATAAAATTGCAACAATCAGCGTAGCCGAAACTGAACACTTTAATCCGCAAACCACCGCTGATCTGGTGGGAACCAGTGGCGGCGTATTCGTTCAAAAAAGCCAGATGGGCGGTGGAAGCCCCATGATTCGGGGATTTTCAGCAAACCGTATTTTATTGGTGGTTGACGGCATCAGAATGAACAATGCCATTTACCGAAGCGGAAACCTGCAAAACATTATTTCAATTGATGCCAATTCGATTGAAAACACCGAAATTATTTTTGGCCCCGGTTCTGTAATTTATGGCAGCGACGCGCTGGGTGGCGTTATGAGCTTCAACACATTAAAACCAAAACTTTCAACCGATTCTGAATCCGATTTTTCAGGAAAAATTATGAGCCGGTTTTCAAGCGCCAATATGGAAAAAACTGTACATGGTACGTTTAATTTTGGCGGGAAAAAATGGGCTGCACTTGTAAGTTCAACCTTTTCGGGATTCGATGATTTAAAAATGGGATGGAACGGAAGAGATGAATATTTGCGGCCTGAATTTGTTTTGCAGGGTGGTTTCGATGGAACAGATAAAATTGTAAAAAGCGCAAACCCAAAAATTCAGACTTACACACAATACAATCAGTTCAATTTTCTTGGAAAACTGCGCTTCCGTCCCTCCGAAAAACTTGAGATCAATTTGAGCGGAAACCATTCACAAACCTCAAATATTCCGCGCTACGACAGATTAATTGTTTATAAAAACAACAAACTCCGTTACGGAGAATGGTATTACGGACCACAAATATTAACACTTTTTTCGGGGCAAATAAAGTATGAAAAGGAATGTGCGTTTTTCGATAAAATATGCTTACTCACCGGATTTCAGAAATACACAGAAAGCCGCTTTGACAGAAACCTCAACAACCCAATCAGAAACGGGCGAAAAGAGGATCTTTCCATATTTTCAGTCAACCTCGATCTGGATAAAATAATTGACAATAAAAACGAACTCTTTTATGGTGTGGAATCATATCTAAATAATATTAATTCGGCAGGTTCAACCCTGAATTTGCTGAGTGATGAACGAGAAACAATACCGTCAAGATATCCTGACGATTCGAAGTATGGCAGTTTTGCGGGCTATTTATCATACAAACTGAAACTGAGTGAAAAAGTAGTTCTTCAGGCAGGATCGAGGTTTACACACACATGGTTAAACGGTGATTTTAAACCTGAAGATTATAATTTTCCGTTTGCCGGGTTCGACATGAAAAATTCGGCATTAATCGGGAATTTGGGAGTTGTTTGGCACCCGACTGAAGAATGGCAGATCAGTTCGAATTTGTCATCGGGGTTTCGTTCGCCCAATATCGACGACGTTGCCAAAGTATTTGATTCGGAACCGGGAAATGTTGTGGTCCCCAATCCCGGTTTAAAACCTGAATATGCAAGAAACATTGAAATTGCCATTATTAGAAGTTTTGAGGGAAAAGCCAGCATTGAAATTTCAGCATTTTACACAAAATTGAAAGATGCAATGGTTCGACGTGATTTTACATTGAACGGACAAGATTCGATACTGTATGACGGGACTTTAAGTAAAGTTGAAGCGCTTGTAAATGCCGATGCTGCCGATATTTATGGCGGAACTGCTGCTTTTGAATATCTTTTCACAAACACGCTCCGCACCCGCAACGATATTACATTAACTGATGGCGAGGATTCTGACGGATTTCCGGTAAGGCACGCCCCGCCCCTATTTGGCAGCTCGCACCTGATTTATGAAAACCAAAAACTTTTTGCCGATTTGTATGCAAATTACAACGGCAAACTTGATTTTGATGAGCTTGCACCTTCAGAACAGGAGAAACCCTACATGTATGCAACCGATAAAAACGGAAACCCTTTTTCGCCCGCCTGGTGGACACTTAACCTGAAAATCAACTATAAACTTGTGCCGCAGGTTGTTTTGGGTGGAGGTATTGAAAATATACTTGACAAACGATACAGAACTTATTCATCAGGAATTGTTTCGCCGGGGTTGAATTTTATTTTTTCGGTAAGCGCGAGGTTTTGAGAAGATGGAAGTCGGAAGACCGAAGACCGAAGACCGAAGTCGGAAGTTTCAAGAATCCATCCCGCATGAGGCGAGACCAGAATCCATGAATAAAACTCTCCCTTGAATACTAAAAACAAATAAACAACGTTTTAAAAACCTGAAGGCAAAATTTTAATCATTTTAGTTTATTTAATTCGGTATTGCCTTCTGAAGAGGGGTCATTAGCAAGCCCCTCTTCTTTTTTATTTTCGATTCAACAAATGGTTCGTTTTTGGGTTACTATGTTTTTTTATATTCGCAACATGATTTATCACAAAACATTCATTCATAAAAAATCGGATATTTGGGTGGTTTTTGTGCACGGCGCAGGTGGAAGCAACGCTGTGTGGTTTAAACAATTGCGCGATTTTAAAAAGCATTTCAATGTTTTGATAATCGATTTGCGCGGCCACGGAAAATCAAAGGAACATTATTCAAAAGAGGAGATTTACAAGTTTAACGAAATTGCTTTCGACGTTATTCAGATAATGGATCACCTGAAAATACAAAAAGCGCATTTTGTTGGCATTTCGCTGGGTTGCATTGTGATACGCTCTATCGATAAACTGGCTCCGGGCCGGGCAGAATCAATCATTTTGGGAGGCGCAATTATTCAGTTCAACAAAAAAATAAATACACTTGTTAATACTGCTAAACTTTTACAGTCCATTTTGCCGTACATGTGGTTGTACAAAATCAACGCGTGGATTTTAATCCCTTCGAAAAAACACGCTCAATCGCGCAAACTTTTTATTCAGGAAGCTTTAAAATTGGGGGGCCGCGAATTCAAAAAGTGGTTGCGGATGACTTCAGAAATTAAGGAAAACCTGCAGGAATTCCTGATAAAAGAAGCTTCTGCTCCGGTTCTTTACATTATGGGCGACGGCGACCACATGTTTTTGCCAATGGTTACGAACCTTGTGAAAAAACACATTAATTCGAAGCTCGAAATAATCAGTAACAGCGGCCATGTTTGCAATCTCGACCAGCCTGAAATTTTTAATGAGCGGTCGATTCAGTTTATAAAAAGCATTTCGCCTTCGGTTTAAATCCTGAAAACCGCACACTTAAATCAGTGATTATTCACGCAAACCTGTTTTCTTCTATATCGAAATCCAGTATGAAAGTTTAATCAGAAAAACATTGTGTGGTTTTACACTGAAAAGCTCACTCATTTCGTTTCCATAGTCAAAAGTACCATCTGACGCGCTGCCGGTGCGGCCTTGCGACCACACAAAAAACATGGTCGAGCCGGGCAAATATTCCCAGCGAAGTACCAAATTCGAGTTAAACTGCCTGAAATTGAAGTTCGGGTTATCAAAAGAATAATCATTAATTCCATCCCGGTTTTCATCAATGTCATACAAATTTTCGGCTTCAGAATAAGCAATTTCATTACCTGAAAAAACATGATACCGGTTTGCAAAATCATCAGCATCGGGATCAGTAATTTTTTTAAACTCCGAATACATTCCGGCTGAAACAAATGGCTGTCCGTAATATTCGAGAGAAAGTTCGGGCGTAAAAGTGTAGTTCAGCCTGAAAGTAAAACTTACGATTTTCTGATCGATTGTGCCAAACAAATATCGTGGATCCTGGTTCATTTCGGTAGTTGAAACATATTGCAGGGTTTTGTTTATGCTTGTTACTTCGGGTTCGAAAGAAACAGACAAAGCATTTATGGGTTTTGCGTTAAACCCAACCCAGTAAGCCTGGCTGCGCTCAACCTGCAAATCACCGAAACCCTGGTAATTGCCGGCAAAAAATGTAATTTTCTTCGACTGGTCGGTGGAAAGGTTTAAATTCATTTCGGTGCCTCCGGGCATTGTAAACGATGGTCCGCCGCGCAACAGGTTTGTCGAAATATTTTCGCTTTCACGGGTGAAATTTCCATTTAAACGCCAGCGGTTTTTAAACTGCGAATTAAAGTTTGTATTCGCATAAACACCCAGCAAATTTCCTGAGAAGTTCCAGTACATCCAGTAATTTGTGTTTAAATAAAAATTGTTGAAAATTGAAAATGGATTGCGGATATAATATGCCAGCCAACTTCCGTGATGAATAACATCGGAATACCGCATGTAACCGATGTCGTTAAATTCGAAACCGGGCGAACGCACTGTAAAGCTTGTTTCAAACTGTATTTTTTTCTGGCTGAAGCGTCCAAATCTGAACGTTCCTCCATAACCGGCAAGCGAAGTTCTGGTTGAATCGAATGTAATATAGTCAGCATCGGGTCGCTGATAATATCGCGCGGAGGAAGTTTGGGCTGCAACCATTGCTTCCTCTGTTCCTTTGATGTAGCTAAATTCACCATTTCCGTTTATGTACCAGGTCCGCTCGTTCCAGTTGTGTTTAAAATCAATTCCGCCGGTGTAGGCATCAGCTGGCAGATATTCGAGCGCCGGATTTGTAATGCTTCTGTTTACCGCCGAAAAAATTCCACCCAACACAGTTTCACCTTTATTAAAATCTTTCTGAACCCGGCTTACAAAATAATTTGTCAGTGGCTCAACCGATTCTTTTCTTCGTTGTCCATTGTTATCAATCTCTGCCATTTCGTTTGCAGTAACGCTTTCAAGAATTCCGACAGACAAACCATTTTTTGTTTTCCCCGAAAGTTTAAGTGCGCCCAAAATTGTTGTGGCTTCCGGAACTTCGGCATATTCATTATCATTGAGTTGCGGATAATTATGCGGAGAGCGGCCGATTCTTCTTGAATAAAACAAATTATCTCCGCCCATATTATGAATTACAATTGTGTTTGAAGGTTGAAACTGGTAAATATTTTTTCCCTCAACAAAAAACGGTCTTCTCTCGGAGAAATAGGTTTCAAAAGCTGTCAGGTTTACTTCCGAAGGGTCGGCTTCAACCTGACCAAAATCGGGGTTGATTGTAAAGTCAACGGTAAAATCGTTTGTAATTGCCACTTTCCCGTCCAAACCGGCAGAAAAGGCGTTCTTTTTCCCGTCCATAAACGGATTGCCTTCTTCCTTTTCAAATCGTTCGGTTCGGGCAACAACATATGGCATCAACTCAATTTGCCGGTTTGGTTTTATTCCTTCAATTCCGTGTAACTCGCCATATAAATGAACTTCTCCGGGCGAACCTTTCGGAATAAACTGCCAGATGGAACGCTCCTCCAACCTGAATATTCTTCTTTGAACCTGAATTCCCCAAATATGCTGTGCTTTTTTTCCAAAACGAAGCTGGCTAAACGGTATTTTCATTTCGGCACACCAGCCTTCATTATCGATTGAGGTTTTCAGATACCAAATCGGGTTCCAGCTTTCATCTTCACTTTGTCCGTTCTGTGTTATTGCCTCATCTCCCTTTGTACCTGATGCCATTGCCGTAAACGAAAAAGCTGTTTGCTGATCATAATAACTGTCAATGTTTATCGAAACCATGTCGCCGTCAAAATGATCCCTTCGCGAAATTCTTCTGCTGATTTTTTCAGGCTCGTTATCAAAAGCACGAATAAACACATAAATATTATTGTCATCGAAGAGAATTTTAAAGGCGGTTTGCTGGGTTGGAGGTTTGTTTTCTTCAGGTTGAATCTGGGTAAAATTGTTACCCCACTCCACAAGATTCCAGCATGAGTCATTCATCAATCCGTCGATTTCAGGCGCTGATGTTGTAAAACCTGTTTGGTAGGTTCTTTTTTCCTGAGTTTGTGAATTAGAGGCCAGATAGATATTTATAAAAAAAACCGAGCAGATAATTCGAGGCAGATATTTATACAGCATAAAAAGTGAGACTTATAATTTTAACCAAAGACTTTATTTTTTAGAAAGCGTTACACCAAACAAAAATTTAGTTTGAGAATTTAATTTTTACCAATGATTTCGATTTAAAGTCTGCCACTCCAATCCACATTATTCCCTAAAAAAAGTTAACAAAGTAGGGTTTGAAATCTCATGTCTGTACTAATGCTAAAATTCAATCTTTTTAATTATGAGCAAAAAGTTATTCTCTCTTTTAATTGCATTTGCATTTGTGCATTTCACTTTTACTTCGTGTAATGACATATTAAATCCTGATGATGAGGAAGAACAGCAGGAAGAAACCACAACTCCTGACAACGAGGAAACCATTGCCGAAGCAGAAGCAAACAACGGCTTAATTCATGACGACCCAACAGATTACATTTGGAACAGTTCCGACGTAATACAGGTTTTGTTAAACGGGACTTCGGTTAGCGAAAACTCTGAAAAGGTAACTGTGGAAGGCCAAACGGTTACAATCATTTCGGCTGGAAGTTTCAGTTTTAGCGGATCGCTAAACAACGGACAAATAGTGGTAAATACCGAAGACGATGCCTTGGTCCGCCTTATTCTTAACGGAGTGGAAATTACAAGCAGCAACAGCGCTCCGGTTTATATTAAAAGCGCATCAAAAGCGATTGTTTATCTGGAAGAAAACACAAACAACACCTTAACTGATGGTAGTTCATATATTTATGACGATACCGAAAAAGAAGAACCAAACGCAACTATTTTCAGTAAAAGCAACCTTACTTTTTTCGGAAGTGGTACATTGACAGTGAACGCAAACTTTAATGATGCCATAAACTGTAAAGACGGAATAATAATTTCGGGCGGAACATACACACTAAAAGCACTCGATGACGGAATCAGGGGAAAAGACTACCTGATTGTAAAAAGCGGAACTTTTGACGTGGTTGCCGGGGGAGATGGTTTTAAATCGGATAACGACGAAGACGAATCCGAAGGTTACATTAACATTGTTGACGGCACTTTCACCATTGCCGCAAAAGGCGATGCCATTGCAGCAGAAACAGATTTGATGGTTACAACAGGCAATTTCAACCTCATTTCGGGTGGTGGAAGCAGCGGTTCCATTTCAGCCACGGCTTCGGCAAAAGGTTTAAAAGCCGGAGTAAATATTATTGTTGATGGTGGAACTTTTAACATAAATTCTGCTGATGATGCAATTCATTCAAACGAAACAATTGCTGTAAACGGCGGAGATTTTGTTCTCGAATCGAAAGATGACGGAATTCATGCCGATTACGACCTGACAATTAATGATGGTGATATCGACATAAAAAAATCATACGAAGGATTGGAAAGCGCCAACGGTAACATTACCATAAATAAAGGTACAATTCATCTTGTGTCATCGGACGATGGAATTAATATTTCAGGTGGTGGCGACAGTATGGGAGGACGTCCCGGACAAATGGGCGGAACCACTTCTTCAGGAAATTACTTTCTGTACATTAACGGCGGCTACACTTTTGTTAACGCAAGCGGCGACGGACTTGACTCAAACGGCTCAATTACAATGACCGGGGGAACAGTAATAGTAAACGGCCCAACAAATAATGGCAACGGCGCACTGGATTACGACGGTACTTTTAAACTCACGGGTGGATTTTTGGTGGCTGCAGGCAGTTCCGGAATGGCACAGGCACCTGGTACGTCGTCAACACAATACATTGTAGCCGCTGTTTTCAGTTCAACAAAACAAGCTGGTACTTTGGTAAATATCCAAACTTCTGATGGCAAAGAAATGCTCACTTTTAAACCCGAAAAAACATTCCAGTCGCTTGTGTTTTCTTCACCCGATTTAACAAAAGGCTCAAGTTACGACTTCAACCTTGGCGGCAGTTCAACAGGAACAGTTGCTGACGGAGTTTACACCAACGGAACATACACTGTCGGATCTAAATATTCCAGTTTTACTATTTCGGGAATTGTAACAGTTGTGCGATGAATAAAATACTTAAACAGTTCAGCACAATTTGTATTGATGAAATGGACAAGGTAAAACTGCTCAACCGGTTCGATACAAAATATTGGGTCCCGCTGGAAAAACTCGCAGCAGTACTTACAGAAATCAACAATCAATACTATGTATTGCAAATTGACGGTGACCGTATTCAAAGATATAAAACTGCCTATTTCGACACTTCAAATAACTGCTTTTACAACTCGCATCACAATGGCAAAGCCGGACGCATAAAAATCAGGAAACGCAGTTACGTCAACTCAAACATTGCCTTTCTCGAAATAAAGTTTAAAAACAACAAAGGGAAAACCAGCAAATCGAGAATGCCGATCCGTCAATTTGAAACAGCTTTTACAAATGATGAAACAAAATTTATCCGTAAAAATGCTGCTTACAAAACTTCGGAGCTTGAACTAAAAACAATTAATACATTTCAGCGAATTACCCTGGTTAGCAAAAAATTTGACGAACGATGCACTATCGATATTGACCTTGCATTTTCCAACGGTAATGAAACCGTACAAATGAACGAACTGGCAATCATTGAATTGAAACAGGGAACAAGCAATTTAAAATCGGCACTTTCCCTGGCTTTGAAAAAAAATCATATCTATAAACGTGGGTTTAGCAAATATTGCCTTGGCAGGGCGCTTACTGAAACTTCGATTAAAAAGAACCTGTTTAAAGCGCAACTTTTAACAATGCAAAAATACAATTTAAAAATGCCAGCTTTCGATTTGCAAAGCCACGAAATTCAAATTCAAAAAAACACAATTAAAAATTACCATGGAAGATATATTAAGCAATACCCGTCTCTTTATAACTTCTCAAATTAAATTCTTCGACGTTAAACTTTTTAACTCCGACGATTTCATGCAACTAATGCTGCGGTTTGCCTTCAACCTGTTTATTACTTATGTAGTTGTTTTTCTAATTTATGCGAAAAACAGTAAACGAAAAGATTTCTATTTCAGCTATTTCGCAATAAGTGCCACCATTTTCACACTCTGTTTTTTACTCGAAAGTGTGAAACTTGAACTCGGTTTTGCGTTAGGTTTGTTTGCTATTTTTGGTATCATCCGTTATCGCACCGATGCAATTCCAATCAAAGAAATGACCTACCTTTTTGTCATTATCGGCATTTCGGTTATAAATGCCTTGTCGGGGAAAAAAGTAAGTTATGCCGAGCTTGTTTTTACAAACCTGGCTATTGTTGCCACAATGTGGGTACTCGAAAAAATATTGATGCTGCGACAGGAAGTGTGTTTGAAAATTACTTACGAGAAAATTGAAAACATTCATTTAAAAAATAAAGGCGAACTGATAAAAGATTTGGAAGAACGCACCGGAGTAAAAGTAAAACGCATTGAAATAGAAGAAATTAACTTTTTACGCGATATCGCCAAAATAAAAATATTCCACGACATAAACGACCTTAACGGAAAGTTACTGGTTGAAAATCAATCAAAATGAAACAGTACCCTTTTATTCTTTTTATTGCTTTTGTACTCAGTTTTTCAGCGAAAGCGCAACAAACATGGTTTGAGTTCGACATTTCGAAAAAAATTGCAAAGAACCTTGAACTTACTATTGCCCCTGAGTTCAGGTTTCAGGAAAAACTGGAGTTAAAAGAGTATTTTATGGATGCCGGCCTCGACTACAAAATCTATAAATACATATCGCTTGGTGCGGGTTACAGGCTTGGCAACAATATAAAAAACAGTGGGAAAACAAATACTTTCGGGCGCTTTGCATTCGATGCAAAAACACAGTACGAATGGAATAATTTTGAATCACAACTGAGATTTCGTTTTACCAATTCAGACGATTTTGCTGACGACGAAAACGATAAAACCAATTACCTCAGGATGCGTTTAAAGTTTGGTTATTCAATAAAAAAACTCAATCTAAAACCCTACCTCGCATACGAAATTTACAGAGATATTGATGAGAAAGATTTCACAAAGGCAAGACTGGAAACCGGATTGATGTATAAAATAAACAAGCATCACCGCGTGGGTGCCTACTTCAGAACAAACAATTATTTAACAAAAGACAAATCGGTAAACATTATCGGTTTATCCTATCAACTTAAATTATAAGATATTTTAATAATTTTAGGGTAAAATCAATCTCGTCTGTATTATAAACAAAGGCGAAGAAACATAGGATAATTTATTGAATATTAGCTTAATGCCGGGAATCGATAAAAGTAGGTTTATAGAGTTATTTAACGAAATGTATTCGCCTGTGAAAAACTACGTCTATTTCAAAACAGGTGATATTGAAATTGCTGACGACATTGCACAAGATACTTTTTTGAAAGTTTGGGAGAGGAAAGGTGAAATTCGGATTGAAACCGTGAAACCGCTGTTATATACAATTGCCGGAAATTTATGCAAAAACCGTTTCGACCACCAAAAAGTGGTTATGGAGTTCAGCAACAATTTCAGGACAGCGGAAAACACGGTTTCTCCTGAATTTGAAATGGAACTGAAAGAATTCGACGAAAAATTGCAGCGGGCAATTGGTGAACTGAATGAAAAAAACAGGGTGGTTTTCCTGATGAACAGGATTGACGGTTACACTTACGGCGAAATTGCCGAAAACATTGGATTGAGTGTAAAAGCCGTTGAAAAAAGGATGAAAAATGCACTCGGTGATTTGAAAAAAACAATAGCGTATAAAATTTAAAGGAATTTTACCATGACAGAAAGGAACAATTCCAGCCAACAAAAAATATCCCCTGCAGAATTCGGAAAAATGAGTCCCGATGAAAAAATATTGAAATTTACTGAAGGTTTTGAAACGCCGGCCGGGATGCCAAAAAATGAAGCGCTGAACAAAGTACTCTCAAAAATTGAAAACGGCACTCAGTCAAAAACACGAAAACTCACCTACTATTTAAGGGCAGCAGCGGCAGTTGCAATTCTAATTCTTGGAATTTATGGCGTTTCATCGGTTTTTTCGAAAAGTAAAATGGTTACGGAAATGGCCCAACAAACCACATTTTCGCTACCTGACAAATCGGTAGTGGTAATGAATGCCGATTCGAAAATTACATGGAACAACAGAAAATTCAATGATTCACGCAATCTCAGGTTAAACGGCGAGGCTTATTTTGATGTTCAAAAAGGAAATAAATTCGTTATAGAAACAAAAAACGGCACGGTTGAGGTTTTAGGAACACAGTTAAACGTGTTTTCGAGGAATAACGAATTCAGGGTAAGTTGTATTTCGGGCAAAGTGCGGGTGGCATCAAACACCAGCGAACAAATAATATTGCCGGGCGAAACCGCCGAATTAACAACAAACGGAATTACCAAAAGCGCAGCGCAAAACCCCGGAAAAATTATTGCCTGGCAACAGGGAATATTTTATTTTGAAGATAAACCAGTAGTTTCTATTTTTGCCGAACTGGAAAGACAATTTAATGTTTCGATAAAATTTAATGGAATGGAAGACCGTTACATAACGGCAACATTCTCGAACAAAAATTTAAAAGAGGCATTGGATATTGTTTGTATTCCGATGGATTTAAAATATGAAATTGAAAACAAAACAATTACTGTTTACGAAAAACCTAAATAAACCACTCTTTTTAATATTTACTTTTTTATATATTTTTTTCTTTTCACTTCCTTCATTTTCACAACAAATCAAAATTACTTTCACAAACACTTCATTAGCCGATGCCCTTGTCGAAATCTCAAAAAAAATGGATATCCGTATTTCATTTGACTCCGGACAACTTGAAAAAATAAATATTTCCAAAACCATCACGGGAAATACAGGCAATGAATTGATCAGTGATATTCTGGAAGGAACAGACTACACTTCTGATTATAAATTCGAAACCTTTCTCATTTTCAAAAAAACTGATTTAGGCAGACCCCGGACAACAAAAGAAATAACATTAACAGGGATTGTTTATGACAGAAAAACCGGGGAGCGGCTTCCAAACGCAAGTATTTTTTTATGGAAAAAGAACGTAACTGTCTCCACCTCTGTTGACGGTACTTTTAGCATCAGGCTGGCCGATTCGGCAAGCAACATTTTACAGGTAAAATATTTGGGCTACTATCTGCTCGACACTGTTATTAATCCGGCAAACGCAACAGATTTTTTAAGCTTCGGATTAAGTGCAAAGTCAGAAAAAATTGCCACAATTAATGTAACAGGAGAAAAACTTGAGATGGTAGATTTTAGTGTCGATGCGGGCCATTTGACGATAAACCCGATAAAATTTGCCGACCTGCCCAATTACGGAGAAACTGATGTTTTCAGGGTTCTGCAATTGATGCCGGGAATAAGTTCCTTCGAAAATTCGTCGCAACTAAATATCCGCGGAAGCTCTCCCGACCAGAATTTGGTTATGTTCGACGGGTTTACTTTATATAACCTCGATCATTTTTTCGGACTTTTTTCGGCGTTAAACCCAAACGTGATTAAAGACATTCAAGTTTATCGCGGAGGTTTCGATTCGCGTTACGGCGAGCGCGTTTCTGGAATTGTTGACATTACCGGAAAATCGGGTAACCAGCAAAAACCGGAATTCTATGGTGGCATAAATTTAATCAGCGGAAATTTAACTACAGAAATTCCGGTCAACAAAAAAATTACATTGGTTGCGGCTGGCCGGCGCGCTTATTCCGATGTGTATTCGAGTTGGTTTGCTGATGCACTGCTTGCTGACAAATTCGGACAAAACCAACGTTTCCCCGATCCGAATGCAAACACAATTACTCCGGAATTTTATTTCAGCGATTATAACCTGAAATTAACATTCACGCCAAATCAGCAGGAAAATTTTTCCTTCAGTTATTATGGAGCAAAAGACTATTTAAACAGCTCGAACATAAACACAAATGACCGTGGCGAAATGAATACCGAAGACATAAATAAGTGGGGAAACTACGGTTTTGGCGCGGCCTGGAAAAAACAGTGGAATGCCAAATCGTTTACAAATTTGCAAATTGGCCATTCGGGCTATTTTAACGATTATTACAACAATACTGTTTTTACACCGGTAGATTCTGAAACAAACCCGCCTGGTAGCCTGAACGAAGAAATCAATGAATCGAATGAATTAAGCGACTTTTTTGTTTCGTTCCAAAACAAATATTTTTTGAACCAAAACAACCTTATTGAATATGGTTTGACCGGAAAATACAACGAGTTTTCGTTTTACAAAGATGCATCGCGCGATTTTATTTATGACAATCTGAAAAGTTCGGCATTTTTATATTCGCTCTATTTTCAGGATAAAATCAATGTCGGAAATAACATTACACTGAAACCCGGCTTGCGTACAAATTATTACGAAAAAATCGGCAAAATTTATTTCGAACCCCGGTTTGCAGCCAATTTAAAGACAAAACAAGGCTTGCTTTTCAAACTATCGGCGGGTAGATATTATCAATATTTAAGCAAATCAGCCACCGAACAATCGTTTGGCTACAACCGCGATTTCTGGATTTTGGCGGATGGAGATGTAAACCCCGTAATTTCGTCGAACCATTTTATTGCGGGGGCGGGTTACGAAACCAAACACTTGTTTTTCGACATGGAAGCGTATTACAAAAACGTAGACGGGTTGCAGGAATACCTGTTTTTTCAAAATCCGGCAGATCACCAGAAACCAGTTCCCGGAAGCGATATTGAACCCAACCCGGGTTTAAGCCAGTTTATTTCGGGCAAAGGAAAAGCAATTGGGATCGATTTTCTGGTTAAATACGAAAACACACATTTCTCGGGCTGGCTGGGATATTCGCTGAGCAAGGCAAGCCGCCGCTTTGCTGAGATAAACAATGGTGCCGAAATCCCGGCATTGTACGACCAAACCCATCAAATAAAATGGACAAATATGTATTCAATTAAAAAATGGAATTTCTCGGCAGTTTCCATTTACACCACCGGCAAACCTTACATTAAGTCATCGGCAAAGGAAGATAATTTCAACACCACCCGCGTTTACAGCCGCTTGCCTGATTATTACAGAACCGACATTTCGGCCAACTACAATTTCAACATAAAAAATGTGAACATTAAACCGGGACTGTCGGTTTTGAATGCTTTCAACACAAAAAACTACCTCGATATTTATGTGCGCGAATTTAATTTCGAAAACAACCAAATCAGCGAAACCACACTGGTTGAAGCACAAAAACTCATGTTCAATTTCTTTTTGAATTTCAGGTTTTGAAGAACTTTTTTGCCTTTAACATATATTAAGCAAAATCGCCAATCTTTTTTTATGGTTTTTCCATCTTGATCTGTATTACTGAACATAGAATAATAGTCAATAGAATTTCAGAAACAGAAAAATCCATAAAAACCATGAATTGTATTGTCATTAAAAAATTGCAGGAAGCTTCAACTCTTGTTGAATTTATAAATCTTGTACCCTATCTTGAGCTTTCCGCAGTGTGCAACTCGGTATTCGAAGCCTATGAAATATTACAAACAGAACAGATTGACCTGATTTTTTTAGATACCGACCTGCCTAAAATTTCGGGAATTGAGTTCATCAAAAGCCTGAACAACAAGCCTTTATTTATTTTCACTTCTTCAGATGCAAACCTGGCAATCGAAGGTTTTAACCTCAATGCCATCGATTTTTTGTTAAAGCCGTTTTCGTTCGAACGGTTTTTGAGGGCAACAAATAAAGCGTTTTTAAATTTCTCGGCCCAGGAAAAAAGAACTTTTGCCGAGCGTGCAAACATTGACAAAACGGGCCAGCTTAATGATTTTATGCTGGTAAAGGCCGATTACCAGACGCTTAGTATTAAACTCGATAACATACTTTACATTGAGGGATTAAAGGATTATATAAAAATTTATACCTCGAAAAATGCCAAACCAATTGTTACGCTAAATTCTTTGAAAAAACTTCAGCAAAAACTTCCGAGCAACAGGTTTTCACGGGTCCACAAATCGTATATTATTGGTCTCGAACACATTAAATCAATAAATAAATCACAGGTAATCATCAACGATAAGTACATTCCCATTGGCGAAAGTTTCAAAAACATATTCATTTCAAAAATGGAGGATTTGAAGATTTAGTAGATTTGCCGTTTCAAAAATGCAACTTCGTTTAAATTGAACCCGAGTTGAAATAAAACATATTTTTCGCGGATCAGATGGTTTGATTTTGTGCCGTTTGTTCCCAGCTCAAAGCCCCAGTTAACTTCCGATAATTTCCCCGGTAAAGGTATTGCGGCGCCAAAACTCACACTTCCTCCTTTTATAACTTCGCTGCCCAGTTTCAGGTACGAAGTTTTATAATTTACACCAAGGCGGTATTCCCAGTTTTTGTAAAACGAATTTGTAACACGGGGTTGCCAGGGTTTAAATGCCGAACCCATTGAAAAACTGTGGGAATCGACAAAATCCTGGCTTTGATTTGGATAAACCACACCCGACCATTCCTGGAAATTATAGTCTATTAATATATCGTATCTCCCTTTTTTACCAATGCCTATTCCCGCCCCAAAGATTGCCGGAACAGTCAAATAATCAGTGTTATATTCCTCGCCTCTGATAACGGAAAGGTTCTCGTCGTAAACTGCCAGGATATGCCTCGATTTCAGGTTTTGCTTGTTGCTGTATGTAATTCCTGCCGAAAAATTTGTATTTCCTGCTGCAAATGAGTACCGCATTCCGTAATCAAAATACATGCTCTTCAAAAAATCCTGTCGTTTAATAATAATAGCCGGAACATAATTGTCTTCAACAACATTTTCTTCCTGAACAAGCGAGCCAAACATAAATGAGGCATTAACACCAAACGACAGGTTTTTAAAAATCTTTATTGCATTTGAGTAATAAAACTGGCTGATTCCGCCACTGCCTTTATAAAGCGAAGTATATTTTGAATCGACCCCCTCTACATAATTTTGGGTTGCAACGGAATACCCCACCGAACTGAAAGGTACCATTCCAAAAGATCCGGCCAGCCACGAATTGTAGCGAAAACCAAGTGCCACATACTTTATATTTCCTGTATTTCCTTTTTGGGTAATATCGGAAGATTCAAGCTGATAATTCTTCCCTTCAATTCCAAACTCGAAAATAATCCGCGAACTGTCGATACCAATGTATGAAGCAGGATTCAGACTGTTTAACTTATTTCCGGATTGATAGGCAATTCCTGCCCCGCCTAAATTCTGGGTTGCACCAAAACCTTTGTTTTGCACTTCGCCAACCCCAAAAATTGAATACGGTGAAATGGTATTTTGCGCCTGAACCGCCAATCCATACAAAAACAAGGTTATTGTTAAAATTTTTTTTGTCATTATTTTCTCCTGATCAATTTTTCTGAAAGTCTTTGCAAAATGAAGCTTTCACTAATTGTAAAAAATATAGTATAGTTTTAAAGTTGGTTTAAAAGCTAATCCGTTACGGGCATCAAAGGCAACACGCTTTAGTGTGCTTTTTGCAGTTTCGTCGGTAAAACTCACAAGAATCCCATTTTCAGGGTTTACATAACCATCGGCAAATTCATTGATAAAATAGTTTGTTAAATCGAATTTATAGTAAGTATTTTCTCCATAAACTTCGTCCATACTAAAATCGGCATAAACGGTTTCTCCGCTTGTGTTTACAACAGCCGCCCCGAATTGATTGTATTTATCAGTGTTGTACAAAACAAGTTCAGAGGGCAATTCCGCAGGTTTATAAATGCTACCGGCAGGTTTTAAAACCAGTTCTGCCCTGTAGAGAATATTTCTGAAACCCATTTCCAACATCCTGTCGATACCGGGAAAATCAAGCCGTGTAACCAACCCTGTTCCGGCCTGTAAAAAAGCCATGTTACCGGTTGAAGCCGATGATAATTCTAAACGTTGGGTTTTTATGTTTTCAATTAAAGTTCCGGTACGGTCGGCTTCAATATGGTTAAAACTTGTATTTGTTGCATACAAAGGGAATTTATAGCTTTTATCGATTCGTGTTTCCTCAACATAGTGGGTGTATAATATCATGTTCACAAGCGTATCAACGCTTTGAAACGAATAAATACACGAGCTTTTTGAGCCTGGTTTTAGCGCGATCCCCTTAAAATATTCGACAAATTTTTCGGAAGTTGTGATTTCACTTGATTCCTCCTTCATCAAATTCATAAATTTTAGGCCTAAGTCATCGTTCAACCGGACAGTTAATATGGTCTCTGAATTTGGACGCGGATAAAACTGAAGTGATCCGATTGGAGTTTCGTCGCACTGAAAAGTTGAAGTATTGTATAAGTAATTGTCATCGTTCAGTTCAATGTCATCGGTTACCCTGAACACATTCAGGTCCTGAAGTTGCAATGTATCTCCGTAATATTGGCTGGAATAGTTAAGTTCCAAAACCAGTGAATCAAAAACAGCTTTGGCATTTATTGATTGTGATTCAGGCGAACCTATCTGGAAAAAACTTTGGGAATTTATAATTCCCATGCTTTTGTCGGAATATTCACCTACCAGAATTTCCCCAGTCCCTGACGTAGGAATTGAATCGACCAAAACCGTTGACAGACTTACCGTAAATGTGTCGATAATCACAAAATTGGTTTGGGAACTAATAAAGTTATCACCAATATTAATTTGTGTCAAATCGTTTTCATTTGCGCAAGAAGCTACAAGGCAGGATAAAATGGAAAAATATAACCACTTCTTTATATTCATTTGTAGTGTTTCAAAATTCATTCGCCAAATGAAATGAACAAAATCGGTGGTAAAAAAAATGATATACCAATGTGGAAGAAGTATCGATAATCAGGGAAAATATCGTTGTTTTAAAGTTCGTTAACGGTAAAATCAACCTCTTTTATCAATACACCGATCACAAAAAGATAAATTTTGACTGTTCATCCATACATTTTCCCGAATGGTCTAATATCTTTTTTTCAGATAGACCATACCAATAGGTTTGCCACTGCAATTCAAAAAATATAAAATTCAAATAACTACAAAATGAAAGTTAATTATCAAATCATTCTTTTAATATTATTCTCATTTTCAATTGTTTCGTGTGGCGACGAAGAGGATGAGGATTTAATGGGCAATTGGTCGGAATTATCAGATTTTGATGGCGTTCCGCGCAGCGATGCAGTCGGTTTTTCAATTGGCGACAAAGGTTACATTGGAACAGGATACGACGGAGATGACCGCTTGTCAGATTTCTGGGAATATAATCCATCACAGAATTACTGGACACAAAAAGCCGATTTCCCGGGTGTGGCACGAACAGGCGCGGTTGGTTTTGGTATAGGAGACAAAGGTTATATTGGAACTGGATACGATGGCGACAATAAAATGAACGACTTTTATGCCTACGATCCCGCAACAAACACGTGGGAAAAAAAGGCTGATTTTAAAGGCACCGCCCGTTACGGAGCTGTGGGCTTTGTTATTGACGGAAAGGGTTATATGGGATCAGGTTACGACGGCAACTATTTAAAGGATTTTTATGAATACACACCTTCAACCGACACCTGGGCACAAATCATTAGTATTGGCGGTTCAAAAAGGTTTAATGCCAACTCTTTTGTGCTCGAAGGCAAAGGCTATGTAATTTCGGGCCTCGATAACGGCAGTTATTTATCCGATATGTGGAGCTATGATCCATCAACAGGTTCGTGGACCGAAATGAGGGAAATTTATGATGCTGACGATGACAATACTTTCGATGACGATTATACTTCAATTGCAAGAATCAATGCGGTTGGCCTGGAAATTAACGGAAAAGGTTATTTGGCAACAGGCGGAACCGGAACTTTGCTAAGCACCATTTGGGAGTACGACCCTGTAACCGATTTGTGGACTGAAAGAACTGCATTTGAGGGATTGAGCCGTACTGATGCAGTTGGTTTTAGCATTGGGTCGCGCGGGTATGTAACCACCGGACGAAGTTCAAGTTATTACCTTGACGATATCTGGACATTTGACCCAAAAGCAGAATATGATGAAGACAATTAAACAGGCTATTATTCCGGTAGCGTTTTGCGTAATTCTAATTATCCTGATTTTTAAAATCGCATTCATATCAGCAGAAAGTGACAATAAAACTCATAAACCTGCCGAAACTGAATATACAATTGAAACCTTTCGGGTTGGCGAAAACGGTTGGGGGTATAATATTTCAAAAAATAAAAAACTAATAATCAAGCAAGATTTAATTCCTGCAGTCGAAAAACAAACTGCTTTTAAAAGCGAAGCAGATGCCCGCAAAACCGGGAACCTTGTAATTGAAAAATTGAAAAAGAACCAACTCCCCACGCTTTCCCGAAGCGATTTGGCGGAGTTAAAGATTGGATATTGAGGTTGATTTTCGAATATGCCGATCTAAAAACAAAAAGATAGCCGGAACTCTCAAAACTGAACAATGATTTCACAGATAACACTGATTTTTTGTAATGAATATCAGAGTTATCTGTGTTCTATTTTTAAAGCTAACCCTCATTTGTAATTGAAAATACATTTCTCATTTTTTTTTGGATGACCTCATAAATCACATTCATCTCCAAACGTAAAATCCCGAAATCCATCGGTAAAATCCCCCAGTTCTTCTATTTCATTTTAAAACCGCCCCGCACAACCATAGCTTTGATTTATGAAATTTAAAAAGGCTATGAAAACAAAAACAATTTTATTATTCAAAACAGCAATTATCCTGATTTCGCTGAATTTC
>DAOPKR010000046.1:0-7908 GCA_035391305.1 Draconibacterium sp. | reverse complement strand
AACAAAAACAATTTTATTATTCAAAACAGCAATTATCCTGATTTCGCTGAATTTCCCGATGCGGATTGTTGCACAGGAAAACAATCGCACCCAATGGTCGCTGACCGATTGTATTGATTTTGCGCACGAACAAAATATCGAAGTACGGAGCAGCATTCTTGGCATAAAATCGAACGAAATCAGTTACAGCAATGCAAAATCGCAAAAACTGCCATCGGTAAGTGCGGCGGTTTCGCAAAACTTTAACTGGCAAAAAGGCGAAGATGCAACGGGGGCTACAACCGGTTATTCGGGAAACAGCAGCAACAACTACCAGGTAAGTTCAAGCGTTTCGGTTTACAACGGGTTCAAGCTAAACAACAAAATTAAACAGGCCGAAATTGAACTTGAATATGGAAAGTACAATTCAGAAACAATAAAGGAAAACGTGAGCCTGCAAATACTAAATGCTTTTTTGCAGGTTTTGTATTCCGAAGAACAGGTAAAAAATGCCGAAAAACAGATTGAATCAACAACAGAACAACTTCAACTTGCCGAAGAGCGGCTGAATTTGAGCATCATTTCACGGTCAGATTATCTTCAGGTAAAATCGGAACTGGCAAGCGAAAAACTCACTTTGGCAAATGCAAAAAGCAATTTCGAAATTTCAAAAATTTCGTTGATGCAGTTAATGGAACTGCCCGTGAGCGATGATTTCGATATTGTGCGGCCCGACCTCGAAAAAGAACTGAACCCGATGCGCGAACCCGATGCAGTTACAATTTACGAACAGGCCCTGGTAATAAAACCGCAAATAAAAACAGCAGAATTGAACAGGGAAAGCGCGCTTTACGATGAAAAAATTGCACGCGCCGATTTGTATCCTTCGGTTTTTGCAAATGCCGGCTTGGGAACAGGTTACTCAAGTTCTTTTTCAAGTCAGAATTATTTCAGCCAACTCAATAATTCGGTAAATCCGTCAATCGGACTTTCATTATCGATTCCCATTTTTCAGAAAAACCAGGTAAAGAACAACGTAAAACAGGCACAAATTGCCATTGAAAATGCCGATTTAAACCAGATCAACATAAAAAACCAGTTGCGCAAAAACATTGAACAGGCTTGTGCCGACGTGAGTTCAGCGCAAATTCAGTACGAAGCAGGTAAAGAGAAATTCGACGCAACAAACGAATCGTATTTACTGGCTGAAGAAAAATTCAAAAACGGGTTAATCAATTCTGTCGATTTTCTTGTGATAAAAAATACTTCAATTTTGGCCGAAAGCGACTTGTTGCAATCAAAATTCAACCTCGTTTTCAGTTATAAAATCCTTGACTTTTATGCCGGAATTCCAATTTCACTATAAAAACAATTAAAACAAATAATAAAATGAAAAAGAAAATTATCATCATTTCCATTGTGGTTGTGGCTGTTATTGCTGCTGCATTTTATGTAATTAAACCAAAAACGGTGGACGCAAGCAAAATCAATATCGAAACTGCCGCCGTTTCAATGGGCACCATCAGCAAAACCGTAACTGCCACCGGAACGCTTGAAGCAATTACAACAGTTGAAGTGGGAACACAGGTTTCGGGCATTGTTGAAAACCTTTATGTCGATTTCAATTCGTATGTAAAAAAGGGTCAGCTGCTGGCAAAACTCGATACAACAAATTTAGCGGCTGCAATGGACCAAAGCCGGGCAACCCTTGACAATGCCAGGGCAGAACTTGATTATCAACAGGCTAACTACGACCGCCTCGCCCCGTTGCAGGATAAAAAAATGATTGCACAATCCGATTTCGACCTGGTGGTTTACAATCTCAACAAAGCAAAAGCCAGTTACAACAATGCTTTGGCACAACACAAAAAGAACAAAATCAATCTCGATTACGCATTTATCCACTCGCCAATCGACGGGATTGTATTGAACCGCGCGGTTGAAGAAGGACAAACCGTTGCCGCAAGTTTTAACACGCCAACGCTTTTTACCATTGCCAACGACCTTACCCAAATGCGTGTTGAAGCCAATGTTGACGAAGCCGATATTGGCGAAGTAAAACAAGGTCAGCGTGTTGAATTTAAAGTTGATGCCTACCCCGACCAAACTTTTGAAGGAACTGTAACCGAAGTTCGGCTTGAACCAACAGTAACAAACAATGTGGTTACCTACACAATAATTATTGATGCGCCAAACCCTGAATATAAACTGATGCCCGGAATGACTGCAGAAACAAGCATTTACGTACTCGAAAAGAAAGATTTACTTGTTGTTCCGAGCAAAGCGCTTCGTTTTACACCCGACCAGGTTTTGTTGATGAGTTACATGAAAAATCAACCAAAACCAGAAATGCCCGAAGGTGCAAGAAACGGTGAAATGCCGGGTGCAGGAAAAATGGAACCTCCAACAGAAATGGCCGGTAACAACGACGGGAAAATGGTGTGGGTAAAAAGGGATTCGGTTATTCATCCTGTGCCTGTGCAAGTTGGATTGGATGATGATATCCACACTGAAATACTTGGCGGATTAAAACAAGGTGATGAAGTAATTCTATCGATGGAACAAACGGCATCGGCAACAGTTTCAAAAACCGCAGCAAGTAATCCGTTTATGCCAAAACCACCTGGAGCAAATAAAAAGTAATTGAGGGGCAAAATATTGTACAAAATTTAAATCGAATTGAAATGAATAAAGCAATTATAAAAGTTACCGATTTACGAAAAGATTACCAGATTGGCGAAGTTACCGTACACGCATTGCGAAAAGTTGACATGCAGATTAATGAAGGCGATTTTGTGGCAATTATGGGCGCCAGCGGATCGGGAAAATCAACAATGCTGAATATAATGGGCTGTCTCGACAAACCAACCGATGGCGAATATCTGCTCGACGGTGTAAATATTGGTAAACTGAACCGAAACCAACTGGCGGGTTTGCGCAACAACAAACTGGGGTTTATTTTCCAGTCATACAACCTTTTATCGCGTACCTCGGCTTTGGAAAATGTTGAGCTGCCTCTTTTTTACAATTCAAAAGTAAAAGCAAAGGAAAGACGGGAAAGAGCTTTGTTTGCGCTTGAACAGGTAGGACTTACCGACAGGATGCACCACATGCCAAACCAGTTGTCGGGCGGACAGCAACAGCGTGTTGCCATTGCCCGTTCGCTTGTGAACGATCCGGTTGTAATTCTGGCCGATGAAGCCACAGGAAATCTTGACACGCGCACTTCCTACGAAATAATGGAGCTTTTTCAAAAGTTGAATGACAATGGGAAAACGATTGTGTTTGTTACCCACGAGCCTGATATTGCGCGGTTTATGAAAAGCAATATAATTTTTCGCGACGGCCGCATTCAAAAGGAATCGCTGGTTACCAACCGCTTTAATGCAAGCGAATTAATAAAAGGATTGCCGGTGGAAATGGAAGAAATCAACTAAAAAAAAGTAACAATGAATTATACAAATCTTACAAAAATTGCTACCAACGCCCTGAAGCGAAATAAATTCAGATCAATTCTCACAATGTTGGGAATTATCATTGGTGTTGGCTCAGTAATCGGGATGCTTTCCATTGGACAGGGCTCGAAAAAAAGTATCCAGGAACAAATTTCAAGCATGGGTTCGAACATGATTTTTGTTATGCCAGGTTCTCAGCAGCGCGGCGGTGTAATGATGGGCAACTCAAATGCAAAAACACTGACACTTTCGGACGTTGAAAAGCTGAGGAAAGAAACAAAATACTTAACAGCTATTTCACCGCAGGTAAGTTCAAGCGGACAAGCAGTTAACGGCAACAAAAACTGGCCAACAAATATCTCGGGCGTTAATGCAGAGTATTTGTCAATCAGAAAATATGAACTTGAAGACGGTCGCCTTTTTACTGAAAAAGAGATAAACAGCCTGGCCAAAGTTTGTATTGTTGGGCAAACAATTGTTGAGAACCTTTTCGAAAAGAATGTTGATCCTGTGGGACAAACCATTCGTTTTAGCGGTATCCCGTTAAAAATTATCGGGGTGCTGAAAGAAAAAGGGGAAAACTCGATGGGCCAGGACCAGGACGATTTGATACTTGCGCCTTACACTTCGGTGCAGCGCCGGATTTTAGCAATAACACATATTCAGTCAATAAGCGCTTCGGCGGTTAGCGAAGATAAATCGGAAGCGGCAATCGAAGAAATTACAACAATTCTCCGGCGCGAGCACAAACTCAAAACCGGCGACGATGACGATTTTCATGTACGGTCGCAGGCCGAAATGATCCAGACTTTTTCGTCGGTTAGCGATATGCTTACCATGTTGCTGGGCGCAATTGCAGGCATTTCACTGTTGGTTGGCGGCATTGGAATCATGAATATCATGTTTGTTTCGGTTACCGAACGCACCCGCGAAATCGGTTTGCGCATGTCGGTTGGCGGTCGTGGAAACGATATTCTGATGCAGTTCCTCATCGAAGCAGTTTTACTCAGTATTACCGGCGGAATAATCGGGATTTTATTTGGGTTGATAATTTCGTATGTTGCAACAAGCTTGCTCAGTTTCCCTTTTGTAGTCATGACAAACGCAATTGTTATTTCGTTTCTGGTTTGCTCTGCAATAGGCATTTTCTTTGGGTGGTATCCCGCAAAAAAAGCGGCAAACCTCAATCCAATTGATGCGTTGAGACATGAATAAAAAGGATTTAAATGCCGAAGGCATGACATGATTGTAGAATAATTTTATGGGAGACATTAAAATGCCGAAGGCATGACATAAATATACCACCACTTCGTGGTTTAAGGATGCATTCATAAATCAATTTCTATAATCATATCACCCTTTTGGGTTTAAAAAATCCGGACTTGGATCGGATTACGATATTGGCATTTTCAAAATTTCTATATTCGTTTCAACCCTTTGGGTTTAAAAATTAATCGTCGAAATATGAAAACTGGGAATTTCAAAAATAAAAGAATTAAACTCCCATTTTTGTTTTTTCGCTTAACTTTGATTTTCGACAAAAAATGGATTCAAGCCTGAAATAAAGATGAATACAACAAAACATAAAAACCGTTCGCTTCCGGTGGTGCTGCATATATTGGCCTGGGTGCTGCTCATAATTTTGCCGCAGCTTATCATCAACCGGTATTGGGGCAACGCCAACCATGTAGCCTGGGGTTTTTATCTTGGCGCAACCTTGTACGGAATTATCTTCTATGTCAATTATCTGTGGCTGGTTCCGCGCTTTTATTTAAAACAGAAAAGAGTTATTTACTTTGTTTCTGCGGCAGTGGTAATTGTTGTTTTGTATTTCTTTTTCATTATGGTAAATGAACATTATTTCCATAATGCCGAACGTGAAAAACAAATTGCCGAAGCGTTCGAAAAACTGATGAAAGACAATGTAATCCCCAAACCCCCGATGAGACAGTTGCAGTTGTATTATTTTTTACTGATTTCGGTTATTGTAACCGGGTTTTCCATCGGGTTGAGAGTGATTGAACAACACACCGCCAGCGAAAAACGCCAGAAAGAACTTGAAAAGGAAAAACTCAATTCGGAACTGGCATTTTTGAAAAACCAGGTGAGCCCTCACTTCTTTTTTAATACATTAAACAATATTTATTCGCTGATAGAAATCAACACAAAAGACGCGCAGGAAGCAGTTCTAAAACTTTCGAAACTGATGCGTTATTTGCTGTACGAATCGGAACATGGTAAAACCAGGCTCGGCAACGAAATCAATTTCATGACACATTACATTGATTTGATGAAGCTCCGGCTTTCGCAAAAAGTGGAACTAAAAGTTGATTTGCCACTGACAGAAATCAACCTCGAAATTCCGCCTCTGCTTTTTATTCCTTTCATTGAAAACGCATTTAAACACGGAATCAGTTATCGTGAAAAATCGTTTATACATATTTCGATGACCATTGAAAACAACAAAATAAAGTTTAGTTGCATCAACAGTTTAGGACAGGTAAGCGATAAAAATAACTCAGAAAACCATTCGGGAATTGGGTTGGAAAATGTAAAGAAACGACTGAACTTGCTTTTCCCCGGGAAACATAAACTTACGATTGAAAAATCGGATTCGGAATATATGGTTTTGCTTGAAATTGAAATACCTCAATAAAAATGATACGGACAATTACCATTGATGATGAACCGCTCGCGCTGCAACTGGTAAGTGGTTATGTCCAAAAAACACCGTTTCTCGAATTAACTGCATCATTCGACAATCCGCTGGATGCAATGGAATTCATTGGTGGAAACCCGGTTGACCTTATCTTTTTAGATATTCAAATGCCCGATTTAACAGGGATTGAATTCACGCGGATACTCGAAAACCGCCCGAAAATAATTTTCACAACTGCTTATGAAAAATATGCACTTGAAGGATTTAAACTTGAAGCAGTTGATTATCTTTTAAAACCATTCAGTTACGAAGAATTTCTGAAAGCAGCGAAAAAAGCGGAAAAACTGATTCGACTGGAAAAAACTGAGCACCAGGAAGTGATTGAAGCCAACAACGAGTTCCTTTTTCTTAAATCGGAATACAAAATCCGCCGCATTAATTTCAACGAAATAAAATATATTGAAGGTCTGAAAGATTATGTAAAAGTTTTTCTGCAAAACGAAGACAAACCAATTCTTTCAATCAATTCACTCAAAGCGCTTGAAGCCAAACTGCCCGAAGCAAAATTTATGCGTGTACATCGTTCGTTTATTGTCAACCTCGAAAAAATTGACACCATTGAACGCAGCCGCATAGTTTTCGGGAAAGTATATATCCCTGTAAGCGAACAATATAAAGAACAGTTTCAGTCGTTTTTGGATAAGAATTTTTTGTAAGAATTATTCTAAATCTGTGGAATAATTTTCAATCCAAATGAAAAACCTCTTCCATGTTTGCCCACCACTCCCCTTCTTTTCGGGTTTCTACAGGTTGCTGCATGGGTTCCATAACTGCCCACCATTTTTGAGTTGTTGGATCGGCTGCCATTTTTGCCATGTCGGCTGCAAAATCAGTTCCGTGATATTCAAAATAGGCAAACAACTGGTTGTCTTTATGAAAAATTGAATAGTTGCGAATGTTGCAAAGTGTAATCATTTTCAATACATCGGGCCAAACTGCTGCATGATATTTTTTGTATTCTTCAAAATGTTCAGGTTTAACACCGATAATTTGTCCGTAACGTTTCATGTTTTACAATCTTTGGTTTATTTTTTAATCTTTAAAATACTTGTTCAGAATGTATTCCGGTTGCCAATTATCCGGTTTTTGCTTCAGTTTTGTGTAATCGTAATCCATCGGTAAAATTACTGAAGGATTCAAATTAATTGTGTCGTTTGTTTCAACTACCCACTTTTTCAGTAGTTCCATCATTTCATCAACCTTCGGTTTTTGTTCGGGCAATGCAGCCAGGTTGTTTATTTCCAGCGGATCATTTTTCAGATTATACAACTGGGTGTAATTAATTTGCGGGTAACGAATCAATTTCCATTCATCGGTTCGCACCGCGCGCACTGTATTTCGGTATGCAGTGAAAAGTGAATTACGAACGCCTTCTTTCTCCCCTTTTATTACCGGCAGCAGATTCTTTCCGTCAATTTCTTTGGGGGCAGGCAAATTTGTAGCCGCACATAATGTGGGGAATAAATCATATAAATAAATCAACGCATCATTAACTTTTTTCTTTGGAATACCCGGCCCTGAAATAATCACAGGCACTTTCATCGAGTGTTCATACAAATTTTGTTTTCCCAGCAAACCGTGGCTGCCGATTGCCAAACCATTGTCGGCGGCGTAAACTATAATTGTATTTTCAAAAAGACCCTGTTTAATCAAGGTTTCTACTATTTCACCAACTTTATCATCCAAATGCGAAACCAGCGCATAATAATCGGCAATTGACGCCTGAATGATTTCGGGTGTCCGCGGCCAGGGCGC
>DAOPKR010000045.1:23782-29784 GCA_035391305.1 Draconibacterium sp. | reverse complement strand
TATAAATCTGTTTTAATAATAAATTATCAACTAAAAAATTTACAATGAAAACACAAAGAAGAACAGCTTTAAAGAAAATGTTTGCATCATTTTTAGGATTGACAGGAGTTGCAATGGTTGCAGGCGCAAAAAATGAACCTGCCGCAGAGAAAATTGCATCGAATATTACCGATTTTCAGGATGTTCCTCTATTTTCAGGTTCAACCAAACTTGGAAATATGGTATTTGTTGCCGGTAAAGGGGCACATACTGCACCTTTTGAAATTAAAGCTCATACTGAAATTGTACTTCAGGAGTTGGAAAAAGAATTAATTAAAGCCGGTTCGTCAATGGAAAAAGTTTTAAAGGTTTCCGTTTTCCTGAATGACATTGCCGACTACAAAGGAATGAACGAAGTTTATAAAGGCAGGTTTGGTAAAAATCCTCCGGTCCGCACAACTGTAGCTGTTGCAAAAGGTGGAGTGCCCGGAGATTCCCTGGTTGAAATGGATTGTATAGCGTATATATAAAACTTATAAGATATGAAACGCCGGGAACTTATTAAAAAGTTATCAGTTTTACCGGTAGCCGGGGCAGCAATCGGGTCTTCACTTCCTGTGGAATCCCTTTTTGCTGCGCCTTCAGTGGCTCCTGTACCCAAACGTAATTTTTTTGAAGAACTGGGAGTAAGCCCCAAAATTAATGCTGCCGGTACAATGACATTCCTCTCAGGTTCACTCATGTTGCCCGAAGTGTTGGAAGCAATCAATTCTACTGCGCATGATTTTGCCAATATGTATGAGCTGCAGGACAAGGCAGGCGCAAAAATTGCCGAAATGTTGAATTGTGAAGCAGCAATGGTAACTTCGGGAGCAGCGGGAGCTTTGGTTTTGGGGACTGCGGCTGCGCTAACCGGTAACGATGCGGAAAAGATGAAACAACTACCCAATCTTCCCGGTCCGCAACGCGAAGTTATCATTCAAAAATCGCATCGCTACGTTTTTGATCAGGCCGTTCGAAACACGGGAATTAAGTTTGTTGAAGTTGAAGGCCCCGAACAAATGGAAAATGCAATTAACGAAAATACGGTGATGGCGCTTTTCTTTAATGGTGCAATTTCGTGGTTTGGCGTTCCCGACAGCATCACCCATGAAGAATTTGTTGCGATTGCAAAAAAACACAACATTCCAACATTTATTGATGCGGCAGCGGATGTTCCTCCCGTTGAAAACCTCTTCAAATTTCAAAAAATGGGATTTGATATGATTACATTTTCCGGTGGAAAAATGATTCGTGGCCCGCAAAGTGCAGGCTTACTATTTGGCCGTAAAGATTTGATTGAAGCGGCCAAATTAAACAACAGCCCGCATGAATGCCCTATTGGCAGACCGATGAAAGTTAACAAGGAAGAAATTTTTGGTATGTATGCAGCGCTAAAATCCTATTTGGAAAGAGACCATGAAGCTGAATGGCAGGAATGGCTTGACAGGATTAAAAGCATTTCAAAAATTCTGGAAAAGTTGCCAACAGTTAAATGTGAAACAGTTATTAATCCAGGACCTGCCAATGCATTTCCAACAATGAAGGTAAGCTGGGACCAAACCAAAATTGGAATTAAACCTAAGGAGATTGTAAAAGCTTTGGATGAAGGCACACCCAGCATAATTGCAGGTGGTGGTGAGGATGCGTTAAATGTGGGGGTAGTTTTACTCCAACCAAAACAGGTTGATATAGTTGCAAATCGAATTAAGGAAATTCTGGAAAAAAATATTTCCTGATTAACATTATAGTTTTAATTTATCATGATTTAAGATTTAGGTTATTCCCAAAATATAAAGGCAATAATTCTCATTTCATATGAAACATAATTCTTTAACCTGCCAGTTTTCAAAGCAATTAGCTGTAAAATTTAATTTTGCTTTTTTTGTTATTTTAATTTCCAACATATTTTCCTGTAATGTATGTTATTCACAAAAAGTTAGTGATTTTTCCGGGTTGAACGATGCAAATTTTCCGCGGGAAAGAATCTACCTCCACATCGACAAAACTTTATATACAGCAGGCGACGATCTATGGTTTAAAGTTTATCTTGTTGATGCTGATTCTCATAAACCCGAAGCATTAAGCAAGGTGGCTTATGTAGAAATTATAAGCCCTTTGGCGGAAATTCTATCAACGAAGATTATTAAGATTGATGATGGGTGTGGAAATGGTGATTTTAAACTGCCCATAGATTTGGTAAGTGGTGAATATACAGTGAGGGCATACACTACTTATATGCGAAATTTTGATGATGCTTTCTTTTTCAGAAAGAAAATTTATGTAAAACAGGTAATACAAATTATATCTGAACCCAGGGATTCAATACAGGAAAACATAATTGCGGGAAATGCTAATTTAAATACGGAAATTCCAAAACCTGATGTTCAGTTTTTCCCTGAAGGTGGCTACCTCATATGCGGATTTCAGTGTAACATTGGTATAAAAGCCATGGGTTTCGATGGAAAAGGGATTGATGTTTCGGGTTCTGTTTTAGATAGTTCAGGAAAAAGAATTGCGGAATTCAGCACGTTAAAATTTGGGTTGGGAGAAGTTCAACTAGTTCCGCTTCAGGAAGAAACATACAAAGCCAGAATAAGCTGGAACAATACCGAATATGAATATGAGCTTCCTTTAGCACAAACAGTTGGTGAAGTTATGCAGGTAACCAGACAGGAGGATTTTTATCATCTAACTATTCGTTCATCAATGCCAGGGGGAATTAAAAACTTTTCGTTCGTCGGCACACAAAAAAGCAGTGTACTTATTGAAACTAAAATTGAAAGTGACGACGAAGGAATCATACTTAAAGTTCCTAAAGATATTTTTGAAGAAGGTATCGTTCAGTTTACCTTATTTAATAAAGACGATACCCCATGCTGCGAGCGGCTGGTTTTTGTTGAAAAAGGCAACGCCGGTTCAGAAGTGAATCTTACAACCTCAAAGAAGGAATACGGCAAAAAAGAGCTGGTTGAACTGGATGTTTCAACAAATATATTTGGGTTGCCGGAAACAGAAGCAGCGATGTCAGTTTCAGTAGCTTCGGTTTCAGAAAATCCGGATAATTATGCAACGGATATCAAATCGTACCTTTTGTTAAATTCTGAATTAAAGGGAGAAATTGAACAACCTGGCTACTATTTTTATTCAGACGATCCGATTCGTGGAAAAGTACTGGATTTATTGATGATGACACAGGGATGGAGGCGGTATATCTGGAATGAACCACAGATTACAGACACTACTGCATTCATGTTTCAACCGGAAACCGGGCTAAGGTTTGAAGGGAAAATAACCAGGCTCAGCTATTTAAAAAAATCATCAGAAGCAATTGTTTCACTTACCTGTAGCAATGACAATGAATTCAGTCAGTATGAAACCAATGCAGACGAAACCGGTCATTTTGGTTTTGACGGGATTGTTTTTGATGACAGTACTTCGGTTATCATTCAGGCGAAACGGGAAAGAAAAGAAGGAAAAGATCCGGCAATGAATTATGATATCGAATTGGATGAATTGGCGCCACCCAAAGAACCAACAGCATATTTTCATTTCACATATCTGAATGATGAAACATTAAACAATAACCTTTTCCCAAGTAAGCTTAGCAGTGAAGAGATTGATTCACTGTATAATATCGAAAAAACGGATGTTGTATTAGAAGAAGTGATAATAAACGCAAAAAAACCTGACCGGGTTGCTGAAAAAAGAAGCATGGCCAAATATAGAGAACCTGACTATTCCTTAAATATCAGTGAATCGTACAGTCAATTTGACTTTCTCAATATTTTACAAATACTGGATGGAAGAATTCCTCATATACCTGCTGGTTTATTTCTTTTAGACGGAATACCTGTAACGCCAGAAACAGCATTATCCATTCCAATTTCTCAGATCCATTTTGTTGATGTATTAAGGGGAGGTGCAAAAACTACAGTTTTTGGCGCTGCCGCTGCATTGGGAGTTATTGCTATTTATACATTGGATGCTGAAGACATGTTAAGTACTGTCAAACCCAGAGAAAGAACAGGAATCATTAATTTCACACATCCGGGGTTTAGCAAGGCAAAAGAATTTTATACACCGGTTTATACATCGGAAGAAAGTAAACAAAAACCGGATTATCGAACCACTTTATACTGGACCCCGGTTTTAAAATTAGATGAGCAGGGAAGGGCAAAAATGTCCTTTTATACTTCGGATGTATCGTCGGGGTATAAAATCATTCTTGAAGGAATATCTCCTGACGGAGGTATTCTCCAGGCAATAACCAATTTTATTGTAAATTAAGAATGGATTATCTTAATCATAAAAATTCATCAGATAAAAAAACGACAGTTATAAAACAGCTGTTTTTTAAGTAGTAAAATTGGTTTAAATGATTAAATTTGATTAGTTCCATAATTATCAATAATGAAAACCTTTCTCTTCCCAAATAGATCTTTAAAAAGCCGGTTTGTCAACTTTAAGTTAGCCTTTCTGGTTTTACTCCTTTCGAATATTTTTTCCGTTTTTTTATGTTATTCTCAAAATCTTCCGGATTTCTTAGTGCCCGAATATCCGGACCATGCACTTGAAAAAATATATCTTCATACAGATAGAACAAATTATAATTCAGGCGACGATCTATGGTTTAAAGTTTATCTTGTTGATGCTGATTCTCATAAACCCGAAGCATTAAGCAAGGTGGCTTATGTAGAAATTATAAGCCCTTTGGCGGAAATTCTATCAACGAAGATTATTAAGATTGATGATGGGTGTGGAAATGGTGATTTTAAACTGCCCATAGATTTGGTAAGTGGTGAATATACAGTGAGGGCATACACTACTTATATGCGAAATTTTGATGATGCTTTCTTTTTCAGAAAGAAAATTTACGTAAAACAGGTACGACAAAATATAGCAGGTCCTGGAGATTCAAAACAGGAAGAAAATATTGAAGACAGCATTAAATATAATTCTGAAATATTAAAACCCGATGTGCAGTTTTTCCCTGAAGGTGGTTATTTGGTATGCGGTTTTCTAAACCAGGTCGGT
Organism: Draconibacterium sp.; assembly: GCA_035391305.1. Lineage (GTDB taxonomy): Bacteria > Bacteroidota > Bacteroidia > Bacteroidales > Prolixibacteraceae > Draconibacterium. The sequence continues at coordinate 24,729 of DAOPKR010000045.1, read as the reverse complement.
ATAAAAGCGCTTGGCCCTGACGGAAAAGGAATCGATATTTCAGGAACCATAACTGACAATTCAGGCAAAAAGGTTATGGAATTCAGCACTTTAAAATTTGGATTGGGTATGATTAAAATGATTCCCAGGAAGGGAGAAAAATACAAAGCCCGTATTTTTTACAATGGTGATGAATATTTTTATGACCTTCCGAATGCTTTAAACGACGGAGTAGTTATGCAGGTTAACGAAGAGGAAGATATCTATAAAGTCATTGTATATTCATCCTTAAAGAACAGTGCCGGAAACTTTTCATTTATCAGCACACAAAAAAATAATGTTGTCAGCATTACCGAAGTTCCATTTAATGCTGCGGGAAAGATACTCATCGTTCCAAAGGATATTTTTAATGAAGGAATTGCGCAATTTACACTACTCGACAGTAATAATAAACCATTATGCGAACGTCTGATTTTTGTTGAAGACAGCGATTTTGGCTTAAATGTAAACCTTGTACCTTCGAAAAAAGAATACAGAAAAAGGGAATTGGTTGAACTGGACTTTTCAACGGAGCAGTCTTTTTATAAAATGCCGGAAGCAAAATTGTCGGTTGCAGTCGCACAATTGCAGGCAATGCCGGATAATTTTGAACTTGACATAAAATCTCAATTGTTGCTAAAATCTGAAATTAAGGGAGAAATTGAACAGCCCGGTTACTACTTTCATTCCGATGACCCACAGAGAAAAAAGGTATTGGACTTGTTAATGATGACCCAGGGTTGGAGACGGTTTGTATGGAATGACTCTCTAAACACAAATACACCTGCACTCACTTTTCCAATAGAAACCGGATTAAGATTTGAGGGCAGAATTTCAAGGTTTAACAACCGCAGGAAACAAAAAGAAGCTGTTGTTTCACTCACCTGCAATAATAACGACGAATTCAGTCAGTTTGAAACCGATGCAGA
>DAOPKR010000045.1:6034-23682 GCA_035391305.1 Draconibacterium sp. | reverse complement strand
TTTCACTCACCTGCAATAATAACGACGAATTCAGTCAGTTTGAAACCGATGCAGATGAACAGGGACATTTTAAATTTGAAAATATTGTTTTTTGGGATAGTACTTCTGTTGTAATTCAGGCAAAAGATATTGTAGAGGAAAAGGATTCAAAAGAAAATCCCGGGAATTTTTATATCGAAATGGATTCAATACCTCCACCAATTGAATTGGCTGACATAAACTTCAATGATTCAATTAACGGGATTTTCAATAATAATTATCCTGTAAGTTCTCTCACAATGGAAGAGATTGATTCGCTGTTTATGGTTAAGGATGGTGATATTATGCTGGATGAAATACTTGTGTTTGCGAAGAAAAAGGATAGAATTGCTAAAAAAAGGTTAATTTATACAGAACCAACCCGCCATATTAACTTTGAAGAATTACGGGATCAGGTACCCAACTTAAATGCTTTAACTGCACTTATTGGAAGAGTTCCGGGATTTGAAGTAGTTGGGAATAAAGCAAAAATCAGAGGAGGGATTATCTCGTTATATCTTCTGGATGGAATTCCTGTTGACACAAATGTGATTTACACTTTGCCTATGTCAGAAATTCACTTTGTGGATATATTGCTTGGTGCAAAAGCAACGATTTATGGGGCTACTGGAGTTTTTGCAGTTTACACACTTGATGCTGAAGATATACTTGATTTTACTGAAACAAAAGAAAGAAAAGGGATTATTAGTTTTATACATCCTGGTTTTAGCAGGCCCCGGGAATTTTATGAACCAGTTTACTCAACAAATGAGAGTAATCAGGAAAGACCAGATTATCGCTCTACTTTATATTGGAATCCGACTTTAAAACTGGATGAACAGGGAAATAGCAAAGTAACCTTTTATACTTCGGATTTATATGGCACTTACAAAGTTGTACTTGAAGGAATATCCGTTGAAGGTGAAATTATTAATTCTGAAACGTTTTTTGAGGTGAAAGAATAACCGGTATATATTTTATACCCTGATCATCAATGAAAATTATATGGCATGAGAAAATTCTTTTTATTAATTACATTCCTAAATTTCCAAATCATTGCTTATAATCAGGTTATTAGTGGCACTATTATGGACAGCAAAACCGACAGCACAATTTGTTTTGCCACAATTTATTTTAACGGAACATTTGTCGGAACTTCTTCAGACATAAACGGGAATTTTAAACTTGACATCTCAAAAAATGCTTCAATGACATTAACTGTTAGCAGTGTTGGTTATTATTCGGTTACTCTGACTGATTATTTAACTGATAAACCATTAATAGTTTATTTGGAACCCAAGATTTTTGAAATAAATGATGTTTTTGTTTCTGCTAAATCTCTTGCCGGGAAACGAAAGGCAAATCTAAGATTGTTTAAAAATGAATTTCTTGGAAGAACAGCAAATGCAAGAAGTTGTGAGATTATAAATGAAAATGACATTACTTTTAATTATGACTCTGATCGGGATACTTTAAAAGCTTTTGCATTGAAGCCCATCATTATTTATAATAAAGCTTTGGGTTACAAGATTACTTATTATCTCGATAAATTTGAGTATTACAGAAAAAGTAAGTCTTTTAACTATATTGGAAATATTGTCTTTAATGAAGATCTGTCAACTAACGATACGGATAAGAAGTTATATGAAAAAGGAAGAAAAAACTCCTATTTTGGTTCAAGAATGCATTTTTTAAGGGCACTTTGGTTAAATGAATTAGAATCATCCGGATTTGCAATTAAAAATTCAGATAATATAAATCTCAATTATGATTCTATTGTGATTAATGAATTCAGTAATCTCAATATTGAACAAACCATGTTTAACAAACTCATTGCCAGCTCTTTTAAACTTTATATTTATTATAACTCAGAAATAAGTGGTATTGTTTTTCGTAAGCCAAAAGTTTATTTTGATGAAACCGGTTATTATGATTCCACAGGAATAACCTGGCTAGGAGATTTTGCAGAAAAGAGAATTGGAGATACACTACCGTTAAATTATGAGCCCAAATAGTTACAAACACGAAATATCACAGGCAGATTTGAAAATGTTGTGATTTTGCTAATTATACAAAAACTACCGATTGGATTGTAATTATAATAAAGGCATGTTTTACTTATTAAACCTGGTATATTTTTTAAAAACAGATTTTTATAAAGCCCAAAAGATTATGTATATATTACCATTTCATGTTCGGCGTCCCAACTCATGCCTTTAACATACATATTGTACATGCCTGGTTGCGAGAATCCATCCCAAACTACCTGGTGTTTGCCGGGTTCCAGATCAGGAGCGTGCATGCGCCATACAACATCGCCATGCCGGTTCAGAATATCGACATAAACATCACTTTTTTCGGGTACAGAAACTTCCATTATAACATTATCATTTGAATCTGTTCCAATTGCACGAATATCAGGAGTCACATTTTGCGATGATTTTCCCATTTTCCACGAACCGTAGTCGAAAGGTTCATCACACATATGAAACATGTCTTCATTCATACCGTCATAATTTCTCCTCAGGTAATAGCTTAAAAGAGGAGTTCTTTTAAGTGAATCAAGTTTTACAAGTTTTGCCTGCCCGTTTTCCCAAAGATAAACAGGAATATCATTGGGGTCAAGTACATCCGAAAGACCTCTTTCAATTCCGATATGAAACAGCCCAAAATTCCCCGGTTCATGACCGGCAAGCCAATGCGTGATTATATCAACCCTGAATGCATCCTTCCCGAAAATAATATTGTTGCTCATAAAATCCATGCCTTTTCCATCATGCGGTCCATTTGCAAAACCATCGCCATCACGACCGTAAATGCCTTCAACAATGTTAATGCCGGTTGGCGTAATGCTGTATGAATCAAGCATTCGCTGAACCCATTGTTCCATAAACATACCTCCACCGTATGGTGGCCTGTCCATTTTACTTTTCCAGCGTGGAATTCCACTGTTCAGGTGTTTCTGGTGCAGCTCAGCAATTCTTTGCATATAATCGGGCTGAAAAAATTCGTGATATCGTTTATCGTATGTTTTAAAAATATTGTAGTGTCCCCCGCAGTAACTGTGAAATTTCTTTGCTGTAATACCTTGCAGGTTTTTAATAGATGCAGTAATTCCCATCATGTGGGCTTTAAATTTCGCAATATTTATAAGAAAAGTATTGGGAGCAGTCATTGGGGCCATAAATGCAACCTGCTTAAAAACATTTCCATCAACTTCTTTAAAAATGATATCATCTTTTCCAAGATCCCAGAAATCCTTTGACGAAAGATCGCGCAGGTCAAAATTATTTCTTTCTGCCATCGCAGTCCAGCCATTTGCTTCCCAAAGGTTTGAACAGGCACATTCTCTCAGATAAAACTCCTGCGGCCCTTTGGTTTTTACAGCTTTTAAAAATCCTTCAACAAAATTTCCATCGGTATTTACTCCCATTTGAGCAATTTTGTTTTCATCATTATAATTATTGCAGGTCCAGTTGGGTTTACAAGTTATTTTGGTTGTGTTCGGAAAACCTTCACCATTGGAAGTTTTAACAAACATCTCATTTGCAAGCTTAAATGCTGCATCATGAATTCCTTTCGTATCGACTTTATTCTGTACAGAAGTAAGATTTATAAAAACTGCTTCGGGATGTTCTTTTATAAAAGGATGAAGGTCAAAACCTTCTGCACCCGACCATGCTGAATTTGCCACAGCATCGAATCCCGGAGTTACAATTGCAGCCACTCCTGCTGCGGAGGATACCCTAATAAAATCACGTCTTTTCATTACTTTATTTTTAAAATATAAATGAATAAACCTGGCTTATTTCACTCAACTTTTAACAAAACAAACAAAGAGCAAAAAGTAATGTTGATTTTTAATTTTACAGACAAGTATCAGTTTTGAACTGATAAAAACGATCTTCTAAAGGTAAATAAATTTACAGAGGAACAAAAATAAATGCGTCTAAAATTTCAACAACTCAATTGATTATCAGAATGAAACTAAGCATTCTCAAATATTTTACAATTATTAAATGCTAGTTTTCAAGTTTTGTAAAAAACCAAAATCCTCGTTTAGAAATTAGTAATCACTATTCACTCAAATTCCGTAACTTTAATTCCAAGGTAAATTACTTCGTTCCAGCGACTGAAAACCAGATTTATAAAATCTTGGTTTTTCAAGTTTTCCGGTTGTTATACCCCTTGAATTTGATTTTAATAATTTTTGAGTAAATTCTTTAAACTAATATAATTATGGAAATAAAAATTCTACTTCAGGCCAAACTCAAAACAATCATTTTGATTTTAACTGTATTTGTTTTTTTGAGTATTTTTTCTTCTTCAGAAATACAATCTGCTTCTGTTTATTTTTTTGAACAAAAAAGCAATGAAAGTATTTCAGATCGAAATGAAAAACACTTAAAGGATGTAAAATCTGAGTCACTTTCCAGTGATTTTAAGGATGCAAATGTAATTTCCGGAAATGTTGAGATAAATGATGGTACACAAAATAGTTTAGCAATGGATTTGGAAATTCCTGTTAAAATATTTAGCGCCGTTGTTGTGGATAGCGATAATAACAAGTGGTTTTTAACTGAGGCGGGAATTGTTGGTTTTGATGGAAAAAGATGGACACTGCATAATAAGAACAGCAAGGTAGAATCGCTTGATATTAAAGGAATCGCTTTTGAAAAAAATTCTGACAGACAACAAATCTGGCTTGCTACACCAAAAGGGGCAAATGTTGCTTCACTACCAATTGATGCAGTTTCAGGAGCAACTTTATATAGTAGTTCAAATACTTCGTTAATAAGCAACAATGTATTACAAATATCGGTGGGCAAAAGTCCACTCCGCTGGTTTGGAACCGATAAAGGAATTTCAGCTTTTAAAACCGACAAATGGCTGACTCCTGATTATGAAGATATCTATCCTGAATTTTTATTTCAGGAGTTTCCTGTTTTGTCAATGGCAGCTGATAATGATGGTGATACACTTTACATTGGAACCAACGGAGCCGGGGTTGCAAGAGTATTCAGCAACGAGGTGGATGGAATTTCGGGTGCTTCCGTTTTGGCACAGTGGGGCCCCATGATTTTACCTTCAGATAAAATCTACAGTATTTTTATAGCACCTGACGGTACAAGATGGTTTGGAACCGATATGGGCGTGGCAAGACATACCGGTCAGAATTCACTGGATAACTGGACGGCATTTACAAATGAGAATGGGCTTGTAAACAACTTTGTACAGGCAATTACTGCTGACAATAAAGGCAAAATATGGTTTGGCACCAAAGGCGGAATATCAGTTTTTGATGGATCTGTCTGGACATCTTTTACAGAAAAAGATGGATTGGGCAGTAATAATATACTGTGCATTATATCTGACAAAAATGGTGTGATGTGGATAGGAACTGACAATGGAGTTACCTGTTTTGAAAATGGCAAATTTATCAAATACCAATAGCCGTTAAAATCTAAATTCAACCATAATTAGCAAATTCGAAGTTTCCTTTTCAATCTTCGTTGATAGAAATTCCGGCTTTCACCATTTTTTCAACAAAATAATCTGGAGAAATAGGCCGGTTATTTCTGGTCAGTACTGTTGTAATACGTGCGGCTACCATCAATTTATTATCAGCCTTTCGTATAATTTGCTGATTGAAAATTAAACGCAATCTTCCTTGTTTTGCCATTTTAATTCCAACTAAAAAATCATCGCCCGGACGTAGCGGAAATTTATAGTCCAATTCGGCGCGGATAACTACTCCATCAACACCGTCATTGTGGGCCTGGGTAAAATCCAATCCTACAGAATTTAAAAACTTGTGGCGGCAATGTTCCAGATAATTCTGATAAACAGCATTATTTACAATACCCTGAATATCGCATTCGTAATCACGAACCTGCATTTCAAGCTGAAAATCAAATTTTTCCATAACAAAAACTTAACTGGCAGCAACAAGTTTCGGATAAGCCCCGAAAGTTTTTGTTAAAAACCTGTGAAAACCATGAAACCCTTTAACAGGTGAAGCAAACATAAGAATACATTTATTGTGAATTAACGTAATTCCTGCATCGGTAATGGTTTTAACAGCTTCAGGAGTTTCTGATTTCTGTTGTATCCAAATCATTTTTATCCCCTTTTCAATTGCAGCGCGGGCCACAGAAGTTGTTTCTTCGCTGGAAGTAATAATCAATAGATTTTCAACATCCGAAGGAAGCTCTTCAACAGATTTACAGCATTTTACTCCCTGAATTTCAGCAGCGTTTGGGTTAACCGGGTATAATTCAAAACCCTTTTCCTTTAGTTCTTTAAAAACTACTCCGCCAAATTTTTTCATGTTACGTGATGCTCCGGCAATTGCCATTTTTCGGGGTTCAAGGAATTTTTGAATTTCGTTTAAAGTTACCATAGTTGTTGTTGTTTTAAGTTATCAATGCTGATTTGGATTTCATGTAGTGGTCGTTTTTGAGCTATCATCGTCATCTGGTAAATTAGGTAATTGAAATTTATTTGATTTATTCAACAAAAACAAACATTACAACGACAATTGAATTATTTTATAATGAAATCTAAAATCTTCTGTTCCTCCAAATACCCTTCGAGATGATCCCCTATTTTAACCGGGCCAACTCCTGCAGGTGTACCTGTATAAATTAAATCGCCTATTTTCAATGTAACGTATTTCGAAACATGAGAAATAATATCATCAAAACTAAAAATCATCAGGCTAGAATTACCGTCCTGAACAAGTTTATCATTGATCTTTAGATTAAACGAAATATTTCTTTGGTCAGCAAACATATTTTTGTCAAAAAATTTCCCACCCAAAACTGCTGCCTGATCAAAAGCTTTTGCCTTTTCCCATGGCAACCCTTTTTCCTTTAACTTATTCTGCACATCTCTGGCTGTAAAATCGATTCCCAGGCCAATTTCATCAAAATATCGGTTTGCAAAACGCTTTTCAATGTTCTTGCCAAGCCTGTTTATTTTTATCACCAATTCAATTTCATGATGCACATCTTTCGTCCAATCGGGTATATAAAACGGATCGTTGTTACGCAACAACGACGAATCGGGTTTCATGAAAAATACCGGTTCATCCGGAATTTCATTGTTTAATTCACGGGCATGTGCCACGTAATTACGGCCGATACAAATTATTTTCATACAGTGGTTTTTATTTAAAAATCAATTAAACTTTGGTTTTTAAAATTTATGGTTTAATATAAAATCGAATTAAGATTTACCTTAATTTGAGACTAATTAATCATCCAAATTTAAACCAATTATACACAAATTCATAATTTTCTGATGCTTACCGCAACAAAAAAAATTACCGGTAAATATGTGATTAACCGGTAATTAATTTGATAATTTATCAACTAAATTGATCTGTTTTCCTGAAATACAAAATAAGCAGAGTTATTTACTTTTTAACTCTTAAAAATAAGTTAATTCCGAGGGGTTCCTGAATTACATCGATTTTTGATTCCTCAATTCCCGCCTGGGTTGCAAAACCTTTCAATTCTTCTGCTGACCTGTGATACAGAAACCAATCGCCCAGAATTTCCATATTGCGTCGTGATGGATTTTCGATATTGAAATTACCGATTATCATTTCACCGCCTTCATTCAAATACTCGTAATATTTTTTCAGCAAATAAACAAAGTGTTTTCCTTTAAAATAATCGAATAAACCTGCGCTCCAGATCAAATCAAAATTTCGTGTAGGTGTAAACCGGATTACATTTGCGTTATGAAAAGTCATCCGGTCGAGATACTTCCTGTTTTTGTTTTTTGCGTAGGCAATTGCTCTTTTATCAAGATCAAGCATTTCGAAAACCAGCGGACTATCAGGGTTTCTTTCAAAAAATTCAAAGGTTTCGGTAACAGGTCCGCTTCCCAAAATCATAACATCCTGTCGCAAACCCAATGATTTTTCATTTAATTTTTCGAAAATATCGATTGCCAGCGTTTTCCTGTTTACAACAGCAGTTACAGCACCTGAAGCGTGAATAAACTGATCCCATTTCCGGCATTTTTCATCAGGATTTACATATCCCTGGTAAAACTTTTCGATTATAAAGAAATCGCCGCTGTAACCAAAAGGCTTGGTATAAGAAAATCCGAAAAGTGTACCCGGATGTAAAATTGAAGATACCTTTTTTCTAAAACTTTCTATTTCTTCATCTTTTACCTGGTCAACCATTCCATAGAAATCAGCATAGTCCTCTTCGTCAGGCCCATTTTTTGCAAAAATCTCCTTGATATAAGCGTCGACATCAAAAGTATTAACTTCAGGTAATGATAATTCACTTGAGGTTTGTATATTATTCATCATCAACTATTTCACCGAGTTCACTACTAAGAGTTCCAATTAATTCCTTATATTCTTCATCCACCGAAATAACACTCATTTTATCGGCAATTATCACTTCAGGATACTTTACGGCAAATACTTTTGAGGTATTAATAACGAAATGTTTACTTACCTGGATAAATTTTTTCTTTGGAAACAATTCCATAAGTTCATCAAAAGATTTACTTGTAACAACCTCATCAAAAGCTAAATGAATTATAGAATTTTCATCACTTTTTTCGATAAAATAAACGTCATCAATATTTATTTTTTCAAGCCCCTGCGAGCCGTGTACGATGATCTGATTTTTGCCATGATCTTTTAAATCAAAAAAAGTATTAAACTGTTCACTTTCCATTTTAAGTTTTAAATCATTTCCAAACTTAAAAATGGCTATTTCAATGTTTGTTTGTAAATCCTTGTCGGTAAATGGTTTAATTATATAACCATACGGGAGTGCTACCTTTGCTTTATTTACCGTGTCGATATCGGCATTAGCAGTTAAATAAATAATAGGCACATCATGTTTTTGATTGATGGTTTTAGCTGCTTCAATACCTGTCATTTCACCCTTCAGATTAATGTCCATTAACACCAAATCGGGTAATTCTTTTTCTACAGCCTGAATGGCTTTCAATCCGGTATCTACTGAATTTTGAACAGTATATCCGAGGCTCTCTAAACTTTCCTGGATATCTGTTGCGACGAGAATCTCGTCTTCTACAATTAGAATTTTGTACTTCTGGTTCATTTCTGGTTTTTTAAAAAAGTGATTTGAAAATTTTTTTCTTTCTGTTTATTTGTTTGTAGCTTCAAAAGTTATTGTAAATTTTGTTCCGTTTGAAAAATCGTTTTGAATTTCTCCATCTATCTGCTGTACCAGTTTGTAAAGTATTTTCATCCCCAACGATTTGGTTTTAAGTATATTGATATTTGAAGGGATACCATTCCCATTATCGGCTACAGTTAATTCATATCTGTCGTCCTGCACGTTTATAAAATGAATACTGATTACTCCGTCAGGTCGGTTTACAAAAGCATATTTAAATGAATTTGAAATTAGTTCGTTGATAATTAAACCACATGGAATTGCAATATCCATTGGCAGGTATGCATCGTCCATTTGATAATCAAATCGCACAACTGCCTGTTGATTTGCGTATGTTCTGGCAATATTTCCGCACAAACTTTTAACATAGGCCGAAAACATTATATTAGCCAGACTTTTATGATTGTATAAATTTTCATGGATAAGCGCCATCGAATGAATTCTGTTTTGGCTTTCCTGTAAAATATCTTTCAGTTTCGGATCATCGATATTTCGGCTTTGCATGCTTAATATGCTTGAAATAATTTGCATGTTATTTTTTACCCGGTGATGAACTTCACGAAGTAAAACGTCTTTTTCTTCCAACGATCTTTTTAGGTATTCTTCCGCTTCCTGCCGCTTTTTCTCTTTTCTTTCAAGTTCCCACTTCATTAGGGTGATACCTGCAAATTCATCAATTAATGAAAGGAGTTTTTTAGCCTCAACCGGTTTCATTAAATACCCGTCAATACCCAAATGAATAGATTCGATAAAACTATCCTTTTCGCTGTATGCCGACATTACAACGAATTTTGCTTCAGGGGCAATTTTTTTAATTTCCTTCACCATTTCCAGCCCGTTCATTACCGGCATCATCATATCGGTAATTACCAGGTCGGGTTTATGTTTTTGGTATAATTCCAATCCGTGTGAACCATTTTCAGCAATGTATAAATGGTTCACATGTTTTTCAAGAATCCGCCGGTAAAGTTGCCGGATAGTTTCGTTGTCGTCAACAAAGAGCACCGAGATGTTATACCGATGGCCAGGATTTTCTTGTCTTATCATTTATCTTATTTTTTTTCAAGCTGTTTTTGTATTTTAATAATCAACTTGCCACTATCAATAGGTTTAAAGATTGTATCGTCGCATCCTGAGTTTTTTATATCCTCGAATGCTTCACCCATAACACTTGCTGTTTGAATAATAATTGGTATTTGTGGTGCTATATTTTTAATAATTTTTGATGCTTCAATCCCATCGATTACGGGCATTCTGATATCCATCAATATTAAATCAACAGCATTTAAATTTTTTACATAATCAATTACTTCCTGGCCGTTTTCGAGCCAGACTATATTTGCTTCTGTCTTTCGGAGAATTGTTTTCAACAATACAAAATTTAGTTTTGTATCGTCAACAATTACAATGGTTTTATTTTTCCAGTTTAATTCCACTTTGGATAGGTTTTAATTTTCAAAGTTAAAAATATCGGGCAATTCAAATGTAAATTCAGATCCTTCGCCCAGTTTGCTTTTTACACTAATATTTCCGCCCATCAGGTTTAAATATGTTTTTGTAATTGCCAAACCTAAGCCTGTACTATTTCTTCCTGCAGTTCTGCTTAACGAGACCTGCATAAAACGATTAAATATTGAATCCTTCAAATCGTCATGAATTCCAATGCCTGTATCTTTAACAGTGAATTCAAGCGAACCGTTTTTGATTGTATAATAAAATTCAATACTTCCATGGTCGGTATATTTACATGCATTGTTCACCACATTTATCATTATCTGTTTCAATCTCATTCTGTCTGTATAAATCATACAGTCATCATTGGGCAAACCGTCAGTATAACTGAATTTAATATTTTTGGAAACTACATTTGAATCGATGCTAAACATTTCATAAATTTCTTTTGTAAGTCTGTTTAATTCAAATTTACTTTTTTCAATTTGCAAAATTCCTGCTTCAATTTTCGATAAATCGATAATATCGTTTATCAGATTTAATAAGTGCTCACCACTATTTATTATTGCGTCAATAAATTCGTTGAATTCTTCTTCATTTTCAGCTTCCCGCAAAATACTTGCAAAACCCAGAATTCCATTCATCGGAGTACGAATTTCATGGCTCATATTAGCAAGAAATGCCGATTTCAGTTTATCTGATTCTTCTGCCTTTTCTTTGGCTGCTATTAATTCTTTTTCAACCTCCGCTCTTCTTTTTACTTCGTCTCTAAGTTCTTTATTTCTGAAATTCAACAGCCTTGTTCTTTCCTCAACCTTACCCTCAAGATTTTTATTTGCCTGTTCTATTTGTTCATTCTTTTTTGCAATCTGAAGATAAAGGTTAAAATTTTGCCTGTTATATATTTCAGTTCGGTATGCTGCCAACATTCCAATTAAATTTGCTCCTATAAAAAAGAAACCGTTTGAGAGGGCAATGTCAATCTCTATTTTCCAGACCAGAGCTGCAACAATGTAAATAATAATTACAATCCAGCTGGCAACCGAAACCGCAAAAAACCTCAGTTTTATAAGAACAAATCCGGCAAGAAACACGAGTATTAAACCACTGCTGTATATAACCTTGTACGGCATCATTATAAGCATAATAATAATGCCAACCGCTCCAATAAAAAAAGAAATAAATATTAATGACTGCCAGTAATCCTTAAATTTTTTCGAATATGAAAAGAGAAATACTGATAATAAAATAACTACAACAAAAATCCTGATTGTAATAAATACCTCAAAGAATTCCTTGGCAACCACACTGTCCAAATATCCAAAAAAAGCATAAAGTACCGCTAAAATAAGGTAAGCAACTCTTGTTGTTTTATAGGATTGAATGAAAAAATGTTCCCGATACTGAATTTCTCTTTCATCGGGAAAACTTAGTGTAATTCGATTTAGTTTATCTGTAAATTCCATCCTTTAAATCGTCCAAAAACCTGTCTCAATCACAAGCTATTTTTCTATGCAGTCCTTTTTAACTTTTTATTTTAATTTGAATATATAAAAAAACATATTCGGTTTTATGAATAGAGAACGCCAAAGATAGAAAAAATGATTTATACGAAACATTTTTATAATTAATGCTTTACACAAAACATTAACAACTTTAAGTTAATATTATTTACTTGTCATTCTTAACCTTATTCGGGTTAGAACTTTTTTTGTGTAGAGGGGAAATTCACTATCGAGCATCCATCCAAAATAACCAGGTTGCTCTCTTAAAACTTTTTCAACCGGAACACCTTTGTTTTTGCCAAAATTGAAAACCTCTACCCCATTTTCATCATAAACAATTCGTCCAACAAAATCTACATTCTGATCATAAGCGGAAAATTCACTTAACTTCTCTACATCATTCACTATCGGAACAGTTTTGCCACCTTTCCCATCTTCGAACTCTACTCCGTTATACATATCCAACTGTGCTTTTAAAACCTCGTAAGTTGCTTTTGTATCGGCCATTGCACTGTGCGCGTCAATCAATTCCCTGTTGCAGTAAAATTTATAGGCTGCAGCCAAAGTGCGTTTTTCCATTTTATGAAATATCGCCTGTACATCAATAAATTTGTGCTTTTTAAGGTCGATATCAATATCGGCACGTAAAAATTCTTCGGCCAGCAAAGGAATATCAAAACGGTTTGAATTGAAACCACACAAATCACAACCTTCAATAAATTTTGCGAGTGTTTTTGCTACTTCCCTGAATGTTGGTTTGTCTTTTACATCATCGTCAGTTATTCCGTGAATTTGTGAGACCTCAGTTGGAATAGGCATTTCAGGGTTTATAAGCATCAACTTCTCCTCTTCGCTGCCATCAACATTTATTTTTAAAAGAGCAATTTCAACTATACGATCTGTCACAATATTCATTCCTGTAGTTTCCAAATCGAGCACTACAACCGGGTTTTTTAATTTTAACAACATAGTTTATATTTAAAAGAAAAGGTATCCTGAAACCTTTATGTTATTTGGTTTCAAAGATACCTTTTCAAAATTCTTATAAAAAAATATTATGCGTTAATCATCATCGGCATAAGCAACATAAGCATATCTTCCGAATCATCTCCGCTATCGGCCGGTAGTAACAACCCTGCCCGGGTTGGGTCACTCATTTCAACCTGAACATCTCCTGTGGAAATGTTGGTGAGTATTTCCTGCAGGAATGTAGATTTAAATCCAATTTCCATTTCATCGCCTTCATATTCACAAGCCAAACGCTCAACCGCAGAAATTGAAAAATCGATATCCTGTGCCGAAACAACTAACTGGTTATCATTAATGTTCAGTTTAATTAAATTGCTTGCCTGGTTTGAAAAAACTGAAACCCTTTTAACTGTATTAAAAAAGTTGAGCCTGTCAATAACCATCACATTTGGGTTTTTTGTTGGGATAACAGAGTTGTAGCTCGGATAATTTCCTTCAACCAGACGACAAATTAATTTATAACTGCTCAATGTAAAATGTGCATTCTTTTCGTCGAATTCAACTTTTACATCAAACTCTTCTTTGGGAAGGAGATTTTTCAGCAAACCTGCCGGTTTTTTAGGTAGAATAAATGATGCATCAAAATCTGCCTTTGCATCGGTGCGGCGGTAGCGAACCAATTTGTGGGCATCAGAAGCTACAAAACTCATAAAATCTGGTGTAAGCTCAATAAAAATTCCGTTCATTACGGGTCTGAGTTCGTCGTCTGCTGTGGCAAACAGCGTTTTTTCAATCCCTTTTTTTAACGCAACATGGCTCACATTTAATGTTGACATTGATTCTTCGTTTAAACGGGGCAATTCAGGAAAATCGTCGGCATTTTGACCTGTAATACTGTATTTTCCATTATCCGAAAAGATTTCAACAGTATAAGAACCTCCATCGATCTGAAAAGTGAGGGGTTGTTCAGGAAATTCTTTTAAAGTATCGATAAACAACTTTGCCGGAACTGCAATTGAACCTTCACCTTCAATATTATCGAGTTCGAGACTTGTAATCAATGTTGACTCTAAATCGGAAGCAGTTATCGTTAAAGCTGATTCGGAAAGCTGAAACAAAAAATTATCCAGTATCGGCATTGTGCTTTTACTGCTGATTACCCTGCTTAATGCTGCCAAATGGCTTAGTAACTCGGTACTTGATACAACAAACTTCATTTTAATTATTTTTAATTTTTTTCGAAATTCAAAATTAGGCTAAACTCTTATTTATCAATATAAGAACACGAATATACAAACTTTAATTATAAATCGGTATGCTGCAAACTTTGATTTTTTCAGCCAGTTATTAACGGGAATAACGGTACCTGCGGATGAAATTGTACCCCAGGCCAAACACCAAAACAATTACAATTGGAGTAACAATATTTAACCACTGCCAAAAGGTTTTTTCTTCACGCAATTTAACTTTATCGAGCAGGCGCAATTGCACGGTACGGCTGCGAAGTTGCATTATTCCGGCTTCATCGTTGAGATAATATATTGCATTCAGCAAAAACTCCTTATTTCCGAATGTTTGTTTCGAAACCCTGTCATATCCCAGTTCCTGAATTTGTGGCGGCTGTTTCGAGTAATTCACGGCGTTGGCAATTAAACCTGCATCGCCAATAACTACCATTTTTGTGGGCTTACTTATGGCTTCAAAGTCAACATTCGAAATTCCAAGGTTTTCCATCATCCGGTTTTCGAATACAGAGGTAAATTCCCCTTCAACCAAAACGCCAACCGGAATAAATGACTGGTTAAAAAGCTCGCGGGCGGGCGGGTTCTTAATGTTTTCGAGACTAACAGAGGAAGGCGATTTCACACGTCGTGCATATGGCGAAGTAGTTAAAATAATCGATTTTACCAGATTTTGATTTCCTGAAACTGTATCGACAGAAGAAACAAATTCAGTATAAATCCGGTTGAGATTGCGGCTTAAAGGATGATCATCAGACGGAATCAGCAGCGGTGAATAATACCAGGGAAAAAGATTCCATTGTGCCTGACTTCCGGCAGGCGCTGTGTTTACCAAAAGCTGCGCGCAATCAACATCCTGTAAAAGTTCGTAATTTAACCTGACTCCGTATTTAAAAAGTTGATCGGCAAGATTCAAATCGAGCGGAAATGCGAATGTTTGATATCCATTTGATAAGCTATCCAAACTAACCTGCACCGGATCGATGAGCCAGACGACTTTTCCGCCCTGCATTACAAACTGATCGATTATGAATTTATCTTTTTCTGAAAACGGTTGTTTTGGACCAGCTACAATTAAAATATCAATTTCAGAAAGTTTTGTTTCCAGTGCCTGAATTGTAATTCTATTCAAATTGAAATCACCTTTTAATGCATTTGTAAAATCAAGGACTTCATATTGATTAAATTCGGCATGTCCTTCGAGAAAAGCAACAGTTGATTTCTTGTCGCGTCCCAATTTTTGAAAAGCGTTTATCAATTCAAATTCAACACTTTCGATTGAATGGTTAAAATTTACTTCATACGAAAAATCAGGATTATTCTTCAGAAAATTTACTGCAATTTTCTTTTGTCCTGAACTGATAACTGCGCCTGGAAAAATATATTTTGTACTGATTCCCTGATCGGTTTTCCGGTTAAAACTGATAGGTTGAATCCCTTTTTCAATCAATTGTTCCTGAAATTCTTCGGCCTTTTTTGAGCTGCTGAATTTATACGGATCGGTTATTTTTAACCTGATTGGTTTTGGAGAATAAACGTTCAGTACAGCAATTTTCTCAAAAATTTCCTGCTGCAATTTTTGCAGTCCGGGTTCAAGCTCGCCTTCAAGATAAAGTTCGATTTCAATTATATTATTATTGTTTGATGCTATTTCCCTGCTGATATCAGAAAGGGAAAATCTTTTGTCGGCAGTTAGATCGGCGCGAAAAAGAAAATTTGTTGAGATAAAAAAAACAGCGAATAACGAAACAATAAAAACTGCAACATTAATTTGAACTTTCCTTAGTTTGAGATTTCCTCTTCGCAATAAAACACTGGTTATAAAGAGGAAAAACAGCGCCATTCCAACAAAATAAACCATGTCGCGCATATCAACAACTCCGCTCGAAATTGACAAATAATGATTATTAATACTGAAATAAGAAAGTATCTGTTCGAGGAAATATGGTATGCCTGACGAAGCAATAAAATCAAAACCAAGATAAAAAACAAATGAAACAGCCAAAGCCAAAATGAATGAAACAATTTGGTTATCAGTCAAAGAGGAAGCAAAAACACCAATAGCAACGTATATCGCGGCCAGAAAAAAAAGACCGATAAATGAACCCCAGGTCGCGCCAACATCAATACTGCCAATAGGGTTTCCCAACAAAAATACCGACAAAAAATAAAGCAAAGTAGGCAACAGCGAAAATACAACAAGCATTAATCCGGCAAAAAATTTGGCCGAAACAAGCTGAAAATCTGAAATTGGATGAGTGAATAATATCTCAATTGTTCCGGTTCGCTTTTCATCGGCAAAAAGACGCATTGTTATTGCCGGAACGAGAAAAAGATATAACCAGGGCGCGAGTGAAAACAATCCTTCCAAAGTTGCATAACCTGTGTCAGGAATATTGTAAACCCCCGGGAAAACCCATAAAAACAAACCCGTAACCAATAAAAACACAATAATCACAAGTATTCCTATCAGTGATCCTAAAAATGTTTTTATTTCCTTTCTGTATAAACTGTACATGGTAGTTACAAGTTCAATTTTTAAAGTTTAAAGTTTTTAAAAGTTCAACCATTTTTTGCGCCGCACGCTTCGAGCTGCCCGGTTCGCCCATCAATTCCATTAAACGTTTATAATTTTCAAATATTTTTTCGCGGTATTCTTCGTTAAAAAGAAGTTTTTCCATTTCAGCTTTTACATTTTTTAATGTCATTTTCATTTGAATATATTCGCTGACAATGATTTTGTTTAAAATAATATTAGGCAATGCAACGCCAACAGTTTTCAACACAAAATTACGCATTACAATATCAACCGGCCAGCCACCTTCCATTTTGTAAATCACAGTTTGAGGAACATTGAACAAAGCAGTTTCGAGCGAAGCAGTTCCCGATGTTACGAGTGCTGTATGCGAATTATTCAGCAAATCATAGGTTTGATCGAAAATCAGTTTCACCGGAAAGTCTTTCAAATATTCCTTATAAAGTTCAATATCAATACTTTTTACCCCGGCAACCACAAACTGAAAAGTGGGAAACAGTTTTGAGATTTCGACCATTAAAGGCAAAGTATTTTTGATTTCCTGGATACGGCTTCCCGCCAGTAATGCTACTATTTTTCGGTTGTCAAAATTGTTTCGGGCAACGAAATCGTTTTTGGAAAGTGCAGTTTTATTAAATTCTGAAATTGAGTCCAGCAATGGATTTCCAACATAATGTACATCGAAATTATACTTCTTATAAAATTCAGTTTCAAACGGGAAAATGGTAAACATTTCGTCAACCAC
>DAOPKR010000045.1:0-5934 GCA_035391305.1 Draconibacterium sp. | reverse complement strand
CCTGCATTAAATCGCCCCCAAAAAACCGGAATTCAGCATTTTTATCGGCTGTTTTTAGTTCTTTCATCAAATTTGAACCGTGTAAATCGCCCGATGCTTCGCCTGCTATTAGATAATATTTCATTTTTTCCGGTAGTGAGATTCAGAAATAAAAGTAACCTGACAAAAAACAGTCAAATTAAAATGCTCTTGAAATTAATATTGCAAATGCATAAAAAATTGTTGCCCCCAGAATTCCGCGGGCGGTTTTTTCAAATTTAAGTTTTATAAATCCCATAAAAACCGCACCATTCAAAAAAACACATAAACTGCCAAGTTTTATGAGAACATTTAATTGCTGTAAACTTTTTATGTAATCGGCAACTGAAATATCGTTTTTGCCAAGAAAATAAACTACAAAAAAAACAATAACCGGCAACACAAAACCTATTAAAAAACCGATACTGATATTGTCAAACCTGTTTGTTTTACGCCTTTGCATTAAAATACCCAGTTTTTAATTTGTTCGTAGGTTTTGTAACATGTCATATCAACTGTAACAGGCACCACCGATGCGTAATCATTTTCCATCCAGTAGATATCTGTTTCATTTGAATCGAGTTCAAAATTCTTAAAATAACCCGACATCCAATGGTAGTCCCTTCCCTGCGGATCGGTACGTTTTTCAAACTCTTCAACCCATTTCCCGTGTGCCTGTCTGCATACTTTTATTCCTTTGGGCTTTCCTTTCGGAATATTTACGTTTAAACAGGTAAACGGTGGCAAGCCGTTTTCGAGCACGCTTTGAAAAACCTTTGCAACAATTATTTTTGCTTTTGAAAAGTCAGCATCAAAATGATGATCATCAAGCGAAAATCCCATTGAGGGGACTCCGTGTAAACTCCCTTCTATAGCCGCTCCCATCGTGCCACTGTAAATCACACTAATTGATGAATTTGTACCATGGTTGATTCCTGAAACAACATAATCGGGTTTGCGATCGAGCAAGCCGTTGAAACTAAGTTTAACACTGTCAACCGGTGTTCCACTGCATTTAAAAGTTGTTACTCCATGAATTTTTTCGAAGGGTACTGTGCGCAAAGGCTGATCAACTGTGATTGCCGAAGATTTGCCCGACATTGCTGTTTCTGACGATATAACAACGATATCTCCAAAAAACTGCATCACTTCAACGAGTTCGCGCAATCCCCTGGCATGGATTCCATCGTCGTTGGTAACTAATATTAAAGGTTTTTCTGACATATTTTTTTGAATTGGGAACAAAGATAATGATTATTAATTTGAGAGTTGACCAGGTAGTTATTTTAGATATCGGTCAATATGCATTTTAATAAACTGTTTTTTAATCAGGTTTTAAAAATCTATTTTTACAATGTCGGTAAAGAATATTTTAAACAGATAAAAATGAATGAGCAAAAACCAACACGTACAAATTTACTGAGTGCGCTGTGTTTATTGACTTTTATTGGAAGTACCCTGTCTTTTTTCGGATATTTTCTTGCTTCTCTGTTTTTTGATAAAGCCTCTGATTTAATTATCAAATATTCGAATTGGTATTCTGTTGATGCAATTTCACCGCTCTATTTCACAATTTTTATGGCATTGTCGGCAATTTCACTTGTTGGAGCCATTCGAATGTGGAAATTACACCGTGATGGTTTTTTCATTTATATGGCTGCCCAAATTTTCATTTTGTTTTTACCTGTTGTTTGGATTGGGTGGCATTCATTGGCAGCTACGCAGGTTATTTTTTCAGCAATTTTTATTGGCGGTTATGCGCTTAGCTCGAAAAATCTGAATTGATTTGATTCGGGCATATTTTACCACCCCATTACTTCTTTATAAAACGGAACAAGCAACTCAGCCATATTTTTATGGTCATCTTTATCAGGGTGCGAATCACATCCATGCGGGGGTAAATCTTTAAAAAAGTAAGTGGCAATTTTTCTTTTATCAGGTTCAGTTTCATCAAAATAATTCTTCACAGCAATAAGGCAACGTTCAAATTTCAACGCTTTTTCGCCTGAAACCATCGGACTTGTGAGTAAACACACCTGCGTTTCAGGATAGTGTGAATAAATGGTTTTTAGAAACGAAATGTAGTTGTTAACATATTGTACTGAATCAAAAGGCAAACGATCATAACTTCCATCGCCATCCGAAAAATCATTTGTTCCAAGGCAAATACTTACCAGGTCGGGAACATATGAAGTAAAATCCCATTTTTTTGAATTGTCGGTATTTAAGTATTTATTTTCATACACTTCCGGCATCGACGGACCCGGACTGTTCCAGTTTCGGTAGATGCCTATTCCCGATACCGAACTCAACATAAACTGAGCATCCAAACTCATGGCCGATTGTGGTCCGTATGCAAAATATGCGTTATGCTGATCGTACCAAACACCAGTATGACAAGGAATTTCCTGCCAATCGATACCCATACCGCAAGTGATTGAATTGCCTATAAATTCTATTTTCCGTTGAGGCAAAGCAGGTAACTGCAATATGTTAAAACACCTGACTCCACCAAAGACAATGGAATTATTTCCGGCCTCTGTTGATTTGAAAATTCTTAAAACATGATTTTCTTTCACCGGATCAACCCAAACTGTGTAGCTTTGCATTCCTTCTTTTTCAAGTTTAACTCGCCCGATATATTCACCGTCAAGTTCAACCGAAACAAAATTATATTCTCCTGCCGGGTTTTGCTTTTGCAATAAAACAGAACAGGAATCGCCTGAAAAATGAACTTCCACAAATGCAGCCGATCCAATCAAAACGGGTTCTTTTTGACTGGTAAAATCAATTCGGCCCTGGTAACGAATATTCCCGGAATCAGCAGGAAACAGAACAACTTGCTTTTTTGAACATGAAAAGAATAATGTGACGAGGATGAGCGACAGAATCAGGTTAATTTTTTGCATATCAAGAAATTTTGGTAAAGTTTTAAAAATAGAAATTAAAAACCAATGAACTTTTGCGAATAACCGATTTCAACGAATTAATTATAATTTTATCATTCAATATTAAAAAAACTACGACTATGCCAGCAAAATCTCAATTTCGTTTTATTCTGATATCAGTATTTTTATTTCAATTGTCATGCAAAAGTTTCGAATTCAAACCAATTCGCGAAAAAACAAACCTTGCCGGATTGTGGCAATTTGCTCTCGATTCTTCAGGAATTGGGATTCAGGAAAAATGGTTTGTAAAAGAATTAACCGGGGAGGTAAAACTTCCGGGTACTTTGGATGAAAACAACATTGGATTTGTTAATACAAACCACGATGAAACCATGCGTTTGTCGAGAGAAAGAACATATGAAGGGTTTGCATGGTATCAGAAAAAAGTAACAATTGAAGACACATGGAAAAACAAGGAAATAACTTTGACTCTTGAACGCACAAAACCTGCAAAAGTGTGGGTTGACAACAATTTTGCGGGAGAAAATTCGACCATTTTATCGGCTCAGAAATACAACTTAACACAATTTCTAACACCCGGCGAACACACAATTACAGTTTTGGTTGACAACGGACCAAACTCTGTGCCTTCAGGAATAAAAGGTTCACATGCCTGGACCGAACATACACAAACCAACTGGAATGGGATTATTGGGGAAATTTCATTGGAAGCTACTTCAAAAAATTATATCCAATCACTTGAAATTACACCGGAAATTGAAAACAAAGAAGCTGTCGTGGCAATCGGTATTTATTTTGCAGGTGAAACTTCAGAAGAAGTTGAAATTAAATTGAATGCCGCGGCCTGGAATTCTTCAGTTAAACATGAAGTTCCGGGAAAAACAGTTAAAACAAATTTGGTCCCGGGAATAAACCGAATAGTTGTGAAATATCCGATGGGCAAAAAAGTGCAGCTTTGGAGCGAATTCTCCCCCACCCTTTATAAACTTAGCGCCGAACTTGAAACTTCGTCCGGTAAAGACAATCAGCAAGTTGATTTTGGAATGCGGAAATTTTCGACAGAAGGAACACAATTTCAAATCAACGGATTAACTACTTTTTTACGCGGCGAACACAATGCGTGTGTTTTTCCGCTTACCGGATATCCGCCAATGGACGTTGAAAGCTGGAGAAAGGTTTTTCAGATTGCAAAAACCTATGGAATCAACCACTATCGTTTTCATTCATGGACGCCACCAAATGCAGCTTTTGCTGCTGCTGACATTGAGGGAATTTATATGCAACCCG
This sequence comes from Draconibacterium sp., assembly GCA_035391305.1. GTDB lineage: Bacteria > Bacteroidota > Bacteroidia > Bacteroidales > Prolixibacteraceae > Draconibacterium. The sequence goes on along the minus strand of DAOPKR010000045.1, from coordinate 1,720 downwards.
AACTTCCATATTGGGGAAGTTTGCACGAAAATGACACAACAGGCTTAAACGAATTCCTAACAAATGAAGGTGAAAATATATTGGAAAAATACAGCAACCATGCTTCATTTGTAATGATGGCTTTGGGAAATGAACTCAGCGGCAGCCTTGACCAGATGCAAAAAATGGTCAGTCATTTCAGGACTATAAACCCAAATAAACTTTATGCATTTGGTTCGAATAATTATCTTGGCTCGCGCGGACAGGTTTCGGGTGAAGATTATTACACCACTTGCCGGGTTGGCGCCGATACCGACACAACTTTCAGCACCCACACCCGTGCATCATTTTCATTTGCCGATGCTTATGACGGTGGATATGTAAACGGGAAATATCCGTCAACAGGCGTGAATTATGCAGGAGCAATCAGTAAATGCACAGTTCCGGTTATTGGCCATGAAATTGCCCAATACGAAATTTACCCCAATTACGATGAAATGCGAAAATATACAGGAGTTTTAAAACCATGGAACTTTGAGATTTTCAAACAACGGATTGAAGAAGCAGGAATGGCAGACCAGGCGATGCAATTTTTCAGGGCATCAGGCGCGGCGAGTATGTTGTGTTACAGGGAGGATATTGAAATGGCGATCAGAACTCCCGGCTTTGGTGGCTTTCAGCTGCTCGACCTGCAGGATTTCCCGGGTCAGGGAAGCGCACTTGTAGGAATATTGGATGCATTTATGGATAGCAAAGGTCTTATAACACCTGAAGAATTTTCACATTTTTGCAACAAGGTTGTCCCGCTGTTGATAATGGAAAAATACTGCTGGGAAAACACCAAAACTTTCAGTGCAAAAATTCAGGTGGCCAATTACGCTGAAAAATCGCTTGAAAAACAGGTTCTAAACTGGGAAATTATTTCAGAAAACGGACAAAAAATTGGTAACGGCACTGAAACCGCAGAAATTCAGCAAGGAAAAATTACTGACATCTCGGATATTAATTTTTCTCTTTCAGAAATAAAATCACCACAGAAACTTACTTTAAATATTGAATTGGATGGAACTTCATACAAAAACAGTTATCCGGTTTGGGTTTATCCTGAAATCAAGAAAACTGACATTCCTGAAGAAATTGCTGTTTCCAGTGATTTAGCGGAAACATTACAAAATTTAAAATCAGGAAAAAAAGTTTTGTTTGTTCCCGACCACAAGAAGTTTTACGATTTTACTGTTGGCGGATTATTTACTACCGATTACTGGAATTATAAAATGTTCAAAGGTATTTCGGAGCGGAACAATAAACCTGTTTCGCCCGGAACGATGGGAATTCTGACAGATCCGCAACATCCACTTTTCAAATCCTTTCCAACTGAATTCCACACCAACTGGCAATGGTGGGAAATTGTAAAAAACAGCCGGCCATTTATTCTCGATAATGCACCTGCTGGTTATAAGCCACTGGTTCAGGTGGTTGATAATATTGAGCGAAACCACAAGTTGGGTTTGATTTTTGAATTCAAGGTTGGCGAAAGTAAATTGCTGGTTTGTATGAGCGATTTAGCTGCAATTCAGGACAAACCTGAAGGACGGCAATTTCAGCAAAGTATTTTTGACTATATAAAATCAGAAGATTTTCAACCTGAAACAAATATGACTTTGGATGAGCTAAGGAAATTGTTTACTGAAACTGTTATGCAAAAGAAAATCAAAACGATTGGTAATATTTCGTATCAGTA